>JAXDMB010000464.1:0-7561 GCA_034666325.1 Vulcanimicrobiota bacterium | reverse complement strand
GAGACCGGCACGCCGAAGGGATCGCACGCGGATACGCGTTCGCTTCGTTCATCCATCCGGCGTCGCACGTCTACACCGGCGAGATCGGAGAGAACGCCTTCATTCTCGAAGCCAACGTCATCCAGCCGTTCGTCACGATCGGCAAAGGCGTGATGATGTGGAGCGGCAACCACGTCGGCCACCATTCCGTCATCGGGGACTACTGCTTTTTCGGCGGCCACGTCGGGCTCGGCAGCAACGTCCGGATCGGCGAGCGAACGTTCGTCGGCGGCATGGCCGGCGTCGATCCCGGCGTTACGATCGGAGCGGGTTGTCTCGTAGGCCTCCACGCGCGGGTGAAGACCGACGTGGAGCCCGATAGCGTCGTTCGCGGCCCGGAGAGCGGTCGCACCGTGCGCCTCGGGAACGCACGATTGAAGCGCCTCCTCTAGCATGGCGTCATTTCGACGCCGCGGACTGCTCATCGTGCCGCCGCGTTCCGCCGCGTGGTTCAGCCACGCGCAAAATCCCACGGTTCTCGCACTTGCAGCCGATCGCTGGCGGATCTACTTTGCGGCGCGCAACGAAGCGAATCGCGCGACGGTCTTCGCCGCCGACGTCGACCCGCGCAACGAGATGCGCGTGCTGGAGATCTATGCGAGACCACTCTTGCCGCCCGGCGCGATAGGCGCGTTCGACGTCGCGGGGCTGGGGCCGTCGTGTGCGCTCGCCGCCTGCGGTCGCGTGTGGCTGTACTACGTCGGCGTCACCGTTCGTTCCGACGTGCCGTACCAGCACTCCATCGGTTTGGCGGTCAGTGACGACGGCCTCGCCTTCGAGCGCGTCGCAACGGGACCGGTGCTCTCGACCGGGCCGTACGACCCGATCTTCGTCTCGACACCGTTCGTCCGTCACACCGGATCTGCGTACGAGATGTGGTACGGAAGTGCTACCGGCTGGGATGCGAGTGCGGGCCGGCTCGAAGCGGCATATGCCATTCGCCGCACGGTGTCCGCGGACGGCGTCGTGTGGAGCGCCGCGACGACCCTCGCCGTGCCGCCCGACGATCCGCGCATGGTCGGAGCGACGAGACCGTGGATCGCGCGCGACGGCGAACGCTCGCGCGTGTGGTTCAGCCGCCGCGGCGCGGACTTCCGCAGCGGCGGACCCGGAGCTTACCGCCTCGTCCATGCACCGCTCGCCGACGGCGGAACGCACGCGGATGGCCCGATCGAACGCGTGGTGTTCGAGAACCCGCCGCAGCCCGGTGACTGGGACGCGCAGATGCAGGCATATCCGTGCGTGATGCCGCTCGGGGACGATTTGGTGATGTTCTACAACGGAAACGAGTTCGGACGCGCGGGCTTGGGCTGGGCGACCACGCTACGCACGTGACATTTGCGTCGCGGCGATGATGTCCGCGCGCAACGCGTCCGGATCGTCTTCGACTAGCGCGCGAAGCAGGTATGGATAGCGCCCGCGATAAGGCTCCAAGAAGGCCAGCGCGATGCCGCGTCGTTCGAATTCACGCGGCTCGTACAGCGCTCGCCCACCTGGTGCATTGACGTAAGCGGAGCCGCCGGCGGCCTCGACGACCGCGATGACGCGCTCGTGCCCGCGCAGCGACGGATCGACCGCCAGCGCGGAGCTTCGCACGAAGCGCGCGGGCAGGCACAGAGCTTCGGCGACGAGCCGCAAACCCGCCTCGACGAACGTCGCCGGCGTATCGAGCGCGCCGAACAGATGCGCGCGGGTGCGATCCGCCAGCGGTCCGCGACTGTTCATGAGCCACCGCAGACGCTCCAGGCGCGCATCGAGCGTCGAGCGCGCATCAGCAGCGAATTCGAGATCGGTGATGAGCGTGTGTCGCGGAGCTGGTGCGAGCGGCAGCGTCAGCCACTGCGCAGTCCCGTCCGGACCGGGGACTTCGCAGCGGTGGACACGGCCGCGCTGCGGAAACTGCACGTCGTCGAAGACGACGAACGTGTCCGCCGCCGCCAGCAACCGGAAATATCCGGCATACGGGTACAGATACGGCTGCATCACCGCGACAACGCGTTCCAACACCGCCCTAAGGCCGGGATGATCCGCGTTGGTTGCGCCGGAAAAAAAGCGCCGCAGCGCGGTTTGAAGAGACTCCCGGAGTTGGACTCGGTGCCTCGTTAGAGATCTCCGCGAGACGTTTAGGGCAGGACAAGCGATATCATTTTCGAAACGCTGACCAGGTACTTCGGCGACGCGAACAAGCAGTGGATGATGAACTTCCGCGTGCGCGATCTCAGCAAGATGGCCGCGCAACTGGAGGCAGCGGGTGTTGCCGTGAAGATCGATGCGCAGACGTACCCGAACGGCCGCTTTGCGCGCATTCATGATCCGGAAGGAAACCCGATCGAGCTGTGGGAGGCGAAGACTTCACACTAGCTGCTGCGTACACCAGCATCGATGTAGCCGACGACTGCTCGATGCGAAAAACCGCCGACAGTGCGACGGTTTCCCTCGTGAATCTGGCTCCCGGAGTTGGACTCGAACCAACGACCCGCTGATTAACAGTCAGCTGCTCTACCAACTGAGCTATCCGGGACCGACTCGCCACGGTTCGCGAGGGGTCGGAGGATTCCCGTTCCGGCCGGGGTTGATTTTTCGGTCGCCCGTACGGTAAGATCGCCGGGCTATGTTTCTGTAGACTCCCCCGTGCCGCTCGCTCGGCGCGGTTCCGTGCACGTCTTTCTTCTCTTCGCACGCTTGGGAATCTCACATGGCCACCGTCACCGCTCGCTCGGCGAGCGCGTTCCGTTCTCCCGCGTTCAGCCGCTTCTATGCGGGTCAGGCGCTCAGCTATCTGGGCGACGGCCTCCGCACGCTCGCCATTCCGCTGCTCGTCTTCCGCCTCACCGGCTCCGCGACCGCGATCGGCTGGACGTTCGGCCTCGAGCTGCTTCCATACGCTTTCGTCAGCCTGATCGGCGGCTCGCTTGCCGACCGGGTCGACCGGCGCCGTCTCATGATCGCGGCGGACGCCGTGCGGTTCGTCATCATGGCACTCTTCAGCGTGCTGTTCGCCACGGGGCATCTCACCATCGGCATGATCTACGCGGGCGTGGTGATACTCGCCATCGGCGGCTCGCTGTTCCTCGGCGCGCAGACGCCCAGCCTGCGCTACGTGCTCGGCGCGGATCGCGTGCAAGGCGGCATGTCGGCGCTGGTCGCGACGGAACAAACGGTCGGGCTCATCGCTCCGCCGCTCGGCGGCGCGCTGATGGGCATCGTCGGGCCTCTGCCGGCGCTCGTCGTGAACACGATCACGTATCTCTGCTCGCAAGCCGCGATCGCATCGGTGCCGACGTTCGGGCCGGAAAAACCGGGCAGCATCCCCACACCGCGCGAGATCGCGGCCGACGTCGCGATCGGCTGGCGTCATCTCATGGCCGACGGCGCGATGCGCGCGACGTCGTTGTGCAGTTTGTTCATGAACCTCATCGGTTCGGCCGGCTTCGTCGTGCTGATCCCGTACTTCAAGCGCGCGTTCGAGGCGCACGACGCGGCGGTCGGTCTTGCGTTCGGGTGCATGGCGGGCGGGGCCGCGGCCGGGTCGTTCGTCGCCGGACGCACGCACTGGCCCGTCGGTCGCGCGCTGATCGTCGCCAATCTCGCCGACAGCGTCTTGTGGGTCGTATTGCCGGTGGCTCCGTCGATGCCGGTCGCCGTCGCCGCGCTTACGCTCGCGACCGCGTGTGCCGGCTATTTCATCACGACCATCGTCTCGTGGCGCATGCGGATCCTGCCCGAAGAGCTCGTCGGCCGCGTGTTCGGCGTGGCGCGGCTCGTCGCGCTCGTCGGAATTCTGCCGGGATCGATCGCAGGCGGCTGGCTAGCCGACCGCATCGGCACGCGCGAGACGATCGCGATCTCCGCGGTCGGCTTTCTGCTCGTCTCCGTGCTCATGGCGATGTCGTCCGCACTGCGCGCCGAACGGCGCTGACACGCAGCGACCGGCGTTGCAGAATGCGACTCTGCAAGCGCCGATGCGCGGCGCGCTCAGTGCGGCGCGATCAGCGGCGGCATGATCTCGATCTCATCGAAAGTCGCCGCGCTCGCGTGCGCCGTCGTCGCGCCGGCCGGAGTATCGGCCGGGCGCAACAGGCGCACCGTCTGCATCCCGGCCTTGCGCGCGGCGTCCAGCTCCGCATCGACGTCGCTCAGAAATACCACGTCCGCGGCCGCGAGATCGACCGCGTCCGCGATCGCCGCGTACGACGCGCGCTCGCGCTTCGGTCCGGTCGTCGTGTCGAAATAGCCGTCGAACAGCGGCGATAGATCCCCCTGGTCGCTGTTCGCGAACAGCACGCGCTGCGCTTCGACCGAACCCGACGAGTACACGTACAGCCGCAGCCCCGCATCACGCCAGCGGCGCAGCCCGGCAGCAGCATCAGGATACACGTGCCCGCGCAACCCCGTCTTCGCGTAGCCTTCCGCCCAGATCAGCCCTTGCAGCGTCTTGAGCGGCGTTGCCTTGCGGTCTTGCGCGATCCACGCGTGCAGGTGCGCGAGCACCGTCGCGTCGTCCACGTCCGGCTCGAGCCCGGCGAGCTGCGCTGCCTCGAGCAGCGCCTGCGCCACCTCCGGCTCCGCACGGTGCGCCGCGACGTACGCGTCGAGATGCTCGTCCGCGTACGGAAACAACACCTCGTGCACGAACGCCATCGTGCTCGTCGTCCCCTCGATGTCGACCAGCACCGCGCGCGCGGCGATGCGTACCGCCCCGCTCACGCCGCGCAGGCTCACTCGTATTTCGGGAACCGTGTCGCGATGTCGTCGCCGGTGAAGTTCGCCACCCAGCCTTCCGGGTTCACGAACATGCGGATCGCCGCGAACTCCGGCGAGGGGCCCATGTCGAACCAGTGCGTCGTGTTCGCCGGGACGCCGATCAAATCGCCGCGCGTGCAGATCGCCTGGTACACCTTGCCGCCGGTGCGAAGATAGAACGACGCGCTGCCCTCCACGAAGAACCGCACCTCGTCCTCGGAGTGCGTGTGCTCGTTGAGGAACTTCTCGCGCAGCACGGGAACGTTCGGCGTGTCTTTCGTCACGCGAATCACGTCGACCGTCGTGTAGCCGTACGCGTTCTTGAGCCGCTCGATGTCCGCGCCGTACGCCGCGATGATCGCGTCCTGATCCGACTCGGCGGTGAGCGGCGCGCTCGCGTCCCACTGCTCGAACACGATCTTCTGCGCGCCCAGAAGGCGCGCGATCTCCGCGCGGTCGGTGGTGTCGACCAGCGGCTGCGCGCCGTCCTTCTCGTCGTACACGCGAAGCGTCGAGGTGAGCGTGGTGTTCATCGCAGTCTCCGTTCTTCGAGGTGGCAGGCGAGGAGGAACTCCAGGCCTTCGACATGGCGGCGCGCGTCGGCTGCCGTCGCGCCCCAGGCGTACAGTCCGTGGCCGGCGAGCAAAAAACCCGGCACGGCGGCGTCGCGGCCGAGCCGCGCTTCGATGCGCTGCGCGAGCCGGTGGGTGTCCTGATCGTTGGCGAACACCGGAATCTCCACGACGCTCTCGTGCGTGCGCAGCCCGATCGCCTTGTGCATCTCGAACCCGTCGGTGCGCACCGCGCCCGCGCGTTCGTCCAAGCGCGAGAGCACGGTCGAAGCGACGGTGTGCACGTGAAAGATCGCGCCGACCGCGGGATCGGTACGGTAGCGCGCGAGGTGCAGCGGCGTCTCCGCCGACATCCCGGACGGAGCCGGCTCCCCGATCGCGAGCACGGCAACATCGCTCGCCGCGATGGCGCCCTTGTCGATCCCGCTGCGGGTCACGGCCGCATGGCCGGCGTCGACGCGGCGCGAGAAGTTGCCCGACGTCGCCGGAACCCAGCCGCGCGACGCGGCGAAACGGCCGAAGGCCGCGATCTCCTCGACCACGCTCGAAGGCGCGGCCGGCAGCACCGTGGTCACCTCACGCCGAACCCCGGCGCATGGCTTCGAGGTTGCATCCCGCGTGAAGGACGAGCGCGTGCGCGACGAGCGGGTCCTCGTCTACTCGAGCGACGGCAGCCTCCCGTTGCCCAAACCGTCCGAGGCACGCCGGAAGACGCAGCCCCTCGCGCGCGCGATGCCGGACGACGGCGTCGTCCGCGTGGCCCGCGAGAAGCGCCGCAACAGCGCCGTGACGGTCGTGCACGGCCTCGTCGCCGCCGAAGTGGACGCGCTCGGCAAAGAGCTCAAACGCTTCTGCGGCACCGGCGGCACGGCGAAGAACGGCGTCGTGGAGCTGCAGGGCGATCACCGCGACAGGATCGTCGCCTACTTCGAGGAGCGCGGCCGCCGCGTGAAGCGCGCCGGCGGCTGATGCCGGACCTCGTCCACCTCATCGTCTTCGTCGTGCTCGGCGGCGTGCTCGGCATGCTCGGCGGACTGTTCGGGATCGGCGGGGGCGTGATCGCGATCCCCGTGCTCGTGCTGTTCTTCCACCTCGACGAGCAGCACGCCCAAGGCACGTCGCTCGTGATGGTGGCGCCCAACGTGATGGTCGGTTTGTACGACTACGCGCGGCGCGGGAGCGTCGACCGCCGCGTCGCGATCCTGCTGGGCGTCTGCGCGGTCTCGTTCACGTTCGTCGGCGCGCTGTATGCGACGCGCGTCGCCGGTCCCGGGCTGCGCTACGGCTTCGCGGCTTTCCTCGCCGCGCTCGCGATCTATTTCGCCTACCGCGCCGTGCGCGGCACGAAGCCCGGCGCCCCGGACGCGCCCCCCAAGGCCCGCGTCCCGTGGGGCTGGACCGCCGTGGTCGGCGTGTTCGGCGGAATCCTTTCGGGCCTGTTCTCCGTCGGCGGCGCGTCGTTCGCCGTGCCCGTGCTCTCGCTGGTGTTCGCCTACACGCAGACCCAGGCGCAAGCGCTTTCGCTCGCCTTGGTGGCGCCGGGAACGATCGTCGGGATCGTCACGTACGCTTTGGCGGGCGACGTCGACTGGGGCATCGGAATCCCGCTGGCGGTCGGCGGAACGCTGTGCGTGCGTTACGGCGTTGCGCTCGCGTACCGCTTGCCGGAGCGCACGCTGCGCCTGCTGTTCTGCGCGCTGCTCGCCGTCGCGGCGGTCGCGCTGTTCGTGAAGCCGTGAACGGCGCGGATCATGCGGTGCTGTGCGAGCTGCGGCTCGACGATGCCGCGACGATGTTCGCGTATCGCTCGCACCCGGACGTCGCGCGCTATCAGTCATGGGAGCCGGCGTCGGTCGCGGAACTGCACGGGTTCATCGAGCACGTGCTGACGTCGCCGCCGTTCGTGCGCGGCAGCTGGTACCAGCTCGGAATCGCGTTGCACTCCACCGGCGAGTTGATCGGCGACTGCGGCGTGCGCGTGCTCGCGGACGATCCGCGCCAAGCGGAGTTCGGCGTGACCGTCGCGCCGGCGCACCAAGGCCACGGCTACGCCGGCCAAGCCGTGCGCGCGCTGCTCGCCGTGCTGTTCGAGGATCTCGGCAAGCACCGCGTGTACGGCTCGGTCGATCCGCGCAACGCCCCCTCGACCGCGCTGATGCGGCGCGAAGGTTTCCGCCAAGAAGCGCACCTGCGCGAGAGCATCTGGT
>JAXDMB010000463.1:0-7390 GCA_034666325.1 Vulcanimicrobiota bacterium | reverse complement strand
AAACCTTGCCCTCGCCATCCAGCTCGCCGAGCCTCTTTCCTAAGTCGGTAAACGTTGACTCGTCCACTTCCTCGAGCCCGTCTTTTTCAACGATTTGCTGTATGCGCTTGGCTAGCGTCCGAACGTCATTGCCGGAGTCGCCGCAGAACCAGTAGCTGATTATTTTTGTACCAAGTGGCCTGAACTCAGTTGTAATAGAGAAATCCGGCAGACCGAGTTTCTCCGGCCAATCCCCATCCCCGCTCACGTCAAGGCGATCCCGGGCACCGAGGCATTTGGCCTAGCTAAAAGGGACCATTTACCCGGGCAACTGTGTAGCATTCGACCACCTTTGTCGCTAGTATATCCACACGACGCGCGATTGCCAAGGCGCGTCGTTGCTCGACTGAGCATGCTTGCGACGAGGTTTCTTCATGACCGTGGTGCGCAGCAAAGTCGCGGTTTTAGGAATCGCTCTTTCCTTGCTAAGCGGGTGCAGCGCGGGACGACCCGTTACGCTCACACCGCACAACGCTTACGACACTGCGGACGCGCAGCAAGCAGCCCATTCGCGATATGTCCTCGAGCATCACCATTGGCGCTTCACCTTGAAGAACCATGACGTACACGATTTCGAAGGGATCGCTGTCGTCAAGCGTGCGGGAACACAGCGGACGCTCGAAATGCGAACGGGCGGAAAAGAAGGACAGATAGATCTAAGCGAAGTCGCTCGAGCCGAGCGAGTCGATGGCCGAGCAGTTCTTGGGGGCCGCAATGCGACCACGATCTTCCGCATTTGCTTCGATAGCGATGTGACGTGTGATGGCGGAGATCCCCCGCTTCCAAGCGACCTGGGTTGCGATCCCGGCGTGTCCTTTTGCTGTCCAGTGCGTGGCGCATTTGGAACCTCTGTAGCGTGCGGAACTATTCCGCAGATGCCGGAAGGCGCCGGTTGCGAGTTTGACGAGCTTTGCGGTGACGACGGTGCGGGCAATGCGTTAGGGGTCGGCTTATTGGCGTTTCCCAACCGATACTGTTGGTTTTACTTTCAGACGTACGACACGTCGTGCTTCGTCGGAAGCATTCCGTTCTTTAGTCGCGGCGAAAACCTCTATCGTCAGTGGAGCATAACCGCGCCGTATTCCGCGGACCTTCTTTGCAACCCGCCATCAAATGATGGTTGGGGAGTAGCCAATTACGAAGATCCGGGCGTCCACCCGCCCCATAGGGGGCTGGAGACAAAGCACGTTTTGGGTCGCGATACCGTCCCCGGCAGCATTATTCCGTGGCGGTATCCGAATGATTTCCTGTTCGGACGGTCCGACGTCACGTCGCAGGCAACGATGGTATCGAGCTACTATCGGACCAGAATCCCCCTGAGCTTCCCCGGAAACGCACTCGGCTTCTGCAATTGGGACAGATCGTAGCCCGAATCCGACCTTCGATTGATCGTGTGCGTCTGCCTGACTCGTCACCCTCTCGCTTGCTGTGAGCCACAGCGAGCGAGTGGTTGGCTTCGTGTAAGTGTCGCGCTCCCCGGGGAATCGGACGGACAGCCGGATTTCTTTGAGTTGGGAGGACGATGCGCGCCAAGAAAAGTTCTCGGGCCGTGTGGCCGTTGTTGCGGCAGTTTGGGCGCGATCGGCTTGCGCTTGGGGACGCGGTGCAGTCGGCCACCACTGCCGGGCTCGAGCCCCGGACCGCGACTGCCGATCGGGTCGTGCGGTCGATCTGTCCGTACTGTGCCGTCGGGTGCGGGCAGAAGGTGTACGTTAAGAGCGGCAAGGTCGTGCATGTGGAGGGCGATCCCGATTCGCCCATTTCGCGCGGGCGGTTGTGTCCCAAGGGTTCGGCGACGCGCACGCTCAGCCAGAGCCCGTTGCGCGAGTACAAGGTGAAGTACCGGCGGCCGTACGCGAACGCGTGGGAAGAGCTCGACCTCGACACGGCGGTGGACATGATCGCCGACCGCGTCATCAAGACGCGCGCGCAGACGTGGGAAGCCGCCGACGACAAGGGGCAGCCGCTCAACCGCACGATGGGAATCGCCAGTCTCGGCGGAGCGACGCTCGACAACGAAGAGAACTACCTGATGAAGAAGCTCTACACCGCGCTCGGTGTGGTGCAGGTCGAGAACCAGGCGCGCATTTGACATAGCAGCACGGTGCCCGGTCTGGGCGCCTCGTTCGGACGCGGCGGTGCGACGACGTTCCAGCAGGATCTGCAGAACTCCGACTGCATCGTGATCATGGGCTCCAACATGGCCGAGAACCATCCGGTCGGGTTCCAGTGGGTGATGGAGGCGCGCGAGCGCGGCGCCGAGATCATTCACGTCGATCCGCGGTTCACGCGCACGAGCGCGATGGCCACGCAGCACGTGCGCATCCGGCCGGGCACCGACATCGCATTCCTCGGCGGCATCGTCAACTACATTCTCGCGCAGGAGCGCTGGTTCGACGAGTACGTCAAAGCGTACACGAACGCGTCCGCCATCATCGACGAGCGCTTCGCGGACGCGGAGGATCTCGACGGCCTCTTCTCCGGGTTCGTCAAGGCGAAGGACAGCTACGATCTCGCTTCGTGGCAGTACGAGGATCTCTCGCTCAAGGGCGCGGCCGGGCGGCGCATGGGCTCGGCCGCGAGCGGCGGGAAGGAAGCGACGCACGAGCTTTCGCCGCGCGAGCGGGCGGCGCAGAAGAGACTGCTCGAGCACGGCGAGCCGCCGCACTACGATCTCACGCTGCAGCATCCGCGATGCGTGTTCCAGCTGCTCAAGAAACACTTCGCGCGCTACACGCCCGAGATGGTGGAGCGGGTGTGCGGCACGCCGCGCGATCAGCTCGTGCGCGTCGCCGAGGCGTTGTGCGCGAACTCCGGGCGCGAGCGCACCAGCGCGTTCTGCTATTCCGTCGGCTGGACGCAGCACACGGTGGGCGTGCAGTACATTCGCGCGGCGTCGATCGTGCAGTTGCTGCTCGGCAACGTCGGGCGGCCCGGGGGCGGTATTCTCGCGCTGCGCGGGCACGCTTCGATTCAGGGGTCGACCGACATTCCGACGCTCTACGAGCTGCTGCCCGGCTACCTTCCGATGCCGCAGGCCGAGCACGTCGACATGAAGACGTTCCTCGAGAAGATGACGGCAAAGCACGGGTTGTGGACGCAAATGGACGCGTACACGATCAGTTTGATGAAGGCCTGGTACGGCGAGAATGCGAGCGCCGCGAGCGACTGGTGTTTCAACTATCTGCCGCGCATCACCGGGAACCACTCGACGTTCCCGAGCATCATGGGCATGCTGCTCGGTGACGTGAAAGGCTTCTTCGTGGTCGGTGAGAACCCGGCGGTCGGCTCGCCGAACTCCTCGCTGCACCGGCGCGCGATGGCGAATCTCGACTGGCTCGTGGTGCGCGATTTCTTCGAGATCGAGTCGGCGTCGTTCTGGTACGACTCGCCGGAGATCGAGACCGGCAAGCTGCGCACGGAGGCGATCAAGACCGAGATCTTCTTGCTGCCGGCCGCGGATCATCTTCAGAAGTCGGGCTCGTTCACCAACACGCAGCGGCTGCTGCAGTGGCATCACAAGGCCGTGGAGCCCGAAGGCGATTGTCGCTCGGAGCTTTGGTTCTACTATCATCTCGGTAAGCGCATCCGCGAGAAGCTGCGGGATTCCGCGGAGCAGCGCGATCGTGCCGTGCTCGATCTGACGTGGGAGTATCCGACCGACGGCGAGATTGAGGAACCCGATGCGCACGCCGTTTTGCGGGAGATCAACGGCTGGGGCATGGACGGTAAGGCGCTCGGCACGTATCTCAAGCTCAAGCCGGACGGCTCGACGTCGTGCGGGTGCTGGATATATTGCGGCGTGTTCGAGAACGAGCAGAATCATGCGGTGCGCCGCAAGCCGGGCAGCGAGCAGAGTTGGGTCGCGCCCGAGTGGGGCTGGGCGTGGCCCATGAACCGGCGGATTCTCTACAACCGCGCGTCCGCGGATCCGGCCGGCAAGCCGTGGAGCGAGCGCAAGCGGTACGTGTGGTGGGATGCCGGCAGCGGGAAATGGACCGGTGACGACGTGCCGGATTTCACCGCGGACAAAGCGCCCGATTACGTTCCGCCGCACGGTGCGAGGGGCGATGCGGCGCTGGACGGGCGGTCGCCGTTCATTCTGCAAGGTGACGGCAAAGGATGGTTGTTCGCGCCGGACGGGCTCGTGGATGCGCCGTTTCCCACGCACTACGAGCCGGAGGAGTCGCCCATCGCGAACCCGCTGTACGCGCAGCAGTCGAATCCCGTGCGCGAGCGGTGGGCGAGCGCGAACAATCCGTATCATCCGCCGCCGGGCGAGCCGGGTGCGGCGGTGTTTCCGTACGTCAGCACGTCGTACCGGCTCACGGAGCACCACACGGCGGGCGGGATGTCGCGCACCGTCGCGCATCTTTCGGAGCTGCAGCCGGAGATGTTCTGCGAGGTGAGTCCCGAGCTCGCCGCTGAGCGGGGGTTGGAGAACGGCGGGTGGGCGACGATCGTTTCCGCGCGCAGCGTGATCGAGGCGCGCGTGCTCGTCACCGAGCGCATTCCGGACTATGTGATCGACGGGCGGCCGACGCACGTCGTCGGGTTGCCCTATCATTGGGGCTCGCGCGGCATCTCGACCGGTGATTCGGCGAACGATCTCTGGTCGATCAGCGTCGATCCCAACGTGCACATTCAGGAGACGAAGGCTTCGTCGTGCGACGTGCGCGCCGGGCGGCGGCCGCGCGGCAAGGCGCTGACGGCGCTCGTGAACGAGTACCGGCGTCGCGCCGGGTTGCCGGTGGAAGAGTGATGGAGCTCTTCGACGCGACGCGCGCGGATCGCGAGACGGCGACGTACGAGGAGGTGCAGCCGCGCAAGGGGTTCTTCACCGACACCACGCTGTGCATCGGGTGCAAAGCCTGCGAGGTTGCGTGCAAGGAGTGGAATCAGCTCCCGTCCGACGGCATGACCTTCACCGGGCAGTCGTACGACAACACCGGCGAGCTGAACGGTACGACGTGGCGGCACGTGGCGTTCGTCGAGCAGATTCGGAACGGGAAGAGCGGCGGCGAGAGCCCCGTGCGCGAGCAGGCTGGGCGCTGGCTCATGGAGTCGGACGTGTGCAAGCACTGCACGCACGCGGCATGTCTCGACGTGTGTCCGACCGGGGCGCTGATTCGCACGGAGTTCGGGACCGTGATCGTGCAGGAAGATATCTGCAACGGCTGCGGGTACTGCGTCCCCGCGTGCCCGTTCGGCGTGATCGACAAGCGCGATACCGACGGGCATGCCGGGAAGTGCACGCTGTGCTACGACCGGCTGACCGACGGCGAGACGCCCGCATGTGCGAAGGCCTGTCCCACCGAGTCCATTCAATTCGGCGATCTCGACGAGCTTCGCGCGCGCGCGGACGCGCGGCTCGAGAAGGTGCGCGCGAACGCGCAGTTTCACGACGCCAGCTTGTATCTGCGCGGCGACGACGACGGCATCGGCGGCGGGGGGGCGTTCTTTCTGCTGCTCGACAAGCCGGAGGTGTACGGGCTGCCGCCCGATCCGGTGGACACCACGCGTGATCTCATGGCGATGTGGCGCGTCGCCGGGAAAGCGGCGCTCGCGATCGTCGGTATCACGGCGCTTGCCGCGCTCGGAGCCCGCAAGTGACCGCGCACGCGGACGGCGCGTCGTACTATGGGCGGCCCGTCGTCAAACCGCATGTCTGGAAGCCCATGATTCCGTGGTATTTCTGGATCGGCGGAATGGCCGGGGCGGCTTCGGTGCAGTGCGTCGCGGCGCGCGTGCGCGGTGAGCACGAGCTCGCGGTGGTGTGCAAGCGGGCGGCGCTTGCCGGTGCGCTCGTCGCGCCGGTGCTGCTGATCGCCGACCTCGGTGTTCCGTCGCGCTTTCACATGATGCTGCGCGTGTTCAAGCCGACGTCGCCGATGAGCGTCGGGTCGTGGATCCTCAGCGCGTTCGGCGGCGCCGTCACCGCCTCCACCGTCGCGGAGCTGCTCGGCTGGGAGCGTGCTTCGCGCGTGCTCGAAGTCGTCACCGCTTCATTCGGACCCGGGCTCACCGTCTACACCGCGGTGTTGATCGCCGATACCGCGACGCCCGTGTGGCACGACGCCTATGAGACGCTGCCGTTCTTGTTCGCGGCGAGCGGCATTGGTGCGGCCGGTGCGATCGGCAGCGCCTTCGCGCCCGCGAACCAGACCACGCTTGCGCGCCGGTTGATGATCGCCGGTGCGCTCGGCGTGCCGGTCGCCGGGCATCTGATGGAGAAGAAGCTCGGGAAGTTCATCGCCGAGCCGTATCATCTCGGCAAAGCGCGCAGCTTCCGGCGCGTCGCGGAGTTCTTGTCACTTGCCGGCGCTGCGATCGGCGTGATCGGCCGCAAGAACCGCGCCGCGACGTGCGTTGCCGCGGCGTGCGTCGCGACGTCGGGCGTGTTCGAGCGGTTCGCGGTGAGCGCTGCGGGGACGCAGTCGGCGAAGGACCCGAAGTACGTCGTGCAGCCGCAGCGCGAGCGCGTCGATGCGCGCCGGCGGGGTGAATCTCCCGCGCCTTAGCTCGCTTCGGTGTCCTTCGTGCGCTCGTACGTGCTCCACGGATTCAATCGCGCCTGGTCGATCGCCGAATCCAGCGCTTCGAGCTTCGTTCGCGCGCATCCGCAGGGTTCGCCGCTTCCGTGGCATCCGGAGTCATCGTGGCGGGTGAGATCGTGGGTGCACCGGCAGTCAACCAGATAGTCCATGCGCTCAATCTCCGTACGACGGGCCGGCGTGGCCGGCGAGTTTCCGACGCGCTCCCTCCAAGCGGTTCGGCGGTTCGGTTGTACCGTACCCGAGGCGGCCCTGAAATGGTCTCTACGGGACAGTTTCGTTGGGAAATACTTCCTAGGCCGCGTCGGGGCACGCGGTCGTACGAAAGTCCTCAGCTTTCACGATTGCTTCATTCGCGGCGCTTATCGTGGGCATCGTTAGGAGGGTCGTGAGATGAACAAGCGACTTGCGATGTTTGTATTCGTCGCGTGCGCGGCGTTGGCTGCGTGCGGCGGCGGCGGGAGCACCGGCGGCGGCGGCGGCGGTGGTATAACGGTACCGGTACCGACGGCAACGCCCACAACTGCGCCGGTGGGAAATTTGCCGCTTTCGGAAGCGGTCGGCGCGAGTGCGGGATGGGTCGATCCGTCGAGCCATCACACGCTGTATCTTTTGGACGTGGACACGGCCACCGGCGGCACGTGCACCCAAGCGTCCGGGTGTCTCGGTTTGTGGCCGCCGTTCGTTCCGGTCGCGGGTTCGCAGGGTTCCGCGAACATGACGATCATCACGCGGTCGGACGGAACGGGTCTGCAGTGGGCCTATCAAGGGCATCCGCTGTACCACTACGCCGGCGA
>JAXDMB010000462.1:0-6999 GCA_034666325.1 Vulcanimicrobiota bacterium | reverse complement strand
TCCGCGCCCGCGGTCGCGCTGCGCACGGCAGTCTCGAAGAAACGCAGCGCCGTGCTGTAGTCGTGCAGCGCGACGGCGCGGTCGCCGGCGGCCTCGTTGGAGCGCACGATGCGCTCCGCGTCGCCCGCGAACGCCCAGTGGTAGGCGAGCCGCGCGGGCTCGACGCTGTCGCCGCGCGCTTCGAGCAGCTCGGCGATGCGCCGGTGGATCGCAGGGCGCAGCCGCGGCGCGATGCCGGCCTCGATCGCGGCGCGCGTGAGCGCGTGCTGAAACCGCCAGCGCCCCGTGGCACGGTCGACGTCCACGAGGTGCAGGCGCCGCGCGCGCTCGAGCGCGGCTTCCACTTCGACGGCCGTGCGGCCGGATGCGTGCGCGACGAGCTCGGGGTCGAGCCCGCCCGCGGCCGCCGCGGCGAGCACGTCGCGCGCGGTGCGGTCCAGCGACTCCCACCGCTGCACCACGGGGTACGCGATCGCGGGCGCGACGTCGTCCGCCGCCCCGGCCAGCGCGTTGCGCAGCAGCTCCAGCGCGAACAGGGGGTTGCCGCCGGCGAGCTGCGTGATGCGGCGCAGCCGGTCGGCGGCGATGCTGCCGTGCCCGCGCAGCGCCTCGCGCAGCAGCGTCACGACGTCGCGGCCGGCGAGCGGCCCGAGGCGAACGATGTGCGCGCCGGTGCGCAGCGCGCCCGCGAGATCGGCCGGGTTCTCCGACGGCCGCTGCGTCGCGACGATGAACAGCGGCGTCGCCGCGAGCTCGACCGCGAAAAACCCCAGCAGATCGAGCGACGCACGGTCCGCCCAGTGCGCGTCCTCCACGAAGATCGCCACCGCGCGCTCGCGCACGATCCGCCGCAGCGCTGCGGCGACCGCGCGCAGCCGCTTGGCCTTGTGCTGCGCGACGTCGGGATCCAGCGCCGCGGCGATCGCGCGCAAATCGTCCGCAACGGCGGCGGGCGCGGTCTCCGCGGCGCGCTCCACGGCGAGCACGAACGGCGCGTACGGCGCACGGACGTGCTCGAGCGCGTGCGCGTCGAGCACCAGCACGTGCAGCTCGCGCGCGCGGCGCCGCAGCTCGCCCAGGAGCCGCGTCTTGCCCATCCCGGCCTCGCCCTCGACGAACGTCAACGACGCGGAGCCTTGCTGCAGCACCGTATCGAGCCGCCGCATGAGGAACGCGCACTCGTCATCGCGCCCCACGAGTCGCGGCGCGACGAGCGGTGACGAGATCATGGGCGGCTGCTTCGCGCCCCCGGGGAACGGCCCCCCGCGGCGAACGGACGGAGCGTGAACTACAGCAAGAAATTTGCGGTCGAGCCCGGGTCCGCGGTCCGCCTGGACGACATGGACCCGTCGTTCACCGGCAAGCACGCGAGCGAAGACGACGCGAAGGCCGCCGTCGCGAAGGACCGCGAGCGCCTGGCCGAGCTGCAGTACCGGCTCTACGCCGAGAACCAGCGCTCGGTGCTGATCGTGCTGCAGGCGCTCGACGCGGGCGGCAAGGACGGTACCGTGCGGCACGTGTTCGGCGCGCTCAACCCGCAAGGCGCGACGGCGCACTCGTTCAAAGTGCCGACCGCCGAGGAAGCCGCGCACGACTTTCTGTGGCGCGCGCACAAGGTGACGCCCGCGCGCGGGCAGATCGCGATCTTCAACCGCTCGTACTATGAAGACGTGCTCGTCACGCGCGTGCACGGCCTCGTCTCGAAAGACGCGATCGAGAAGCGCTATGACCGCATCGTGGAGTTCGAGAAGAACCTCGCGCAGGCCGGAACGCGCATTCTCAAGTTCTTCCTGCACATCAGCGCGGACGAGCAGCTGCGCCGCTTCGAGCAGCGGCTCGACGACCCGCGCCGCCAATGGAAGATCAGCGAGTCCGACTACAGCGAGCGCCCGTACTGGGACGCATACCGCAAAGCATATGAGGACACGCTGGAGCGCACGAGCACGAACCGTGCGCCATGGTACGTCATCCCCGCGAACCACAAATGGTTCCGCAACCTGGCCGTCGGGCGCATCGTCACGGACGCGGTCGACGAGCTCGATCCGAAGTACCCGCCACCGGCGGTCGACATCGAAAAGATGCGCGCCGCGTTCCACGCCGCCGCGGAGCTGTCGACGGGAACCGCGTAACGCGGCGTTACGGCAGGCGCATGGAGGCGCGCAGCGCGCGGTCGCGTAGCGCCGGCGGCAGCATCGCGACGATGCTGCCGATGCGCGCCGCTCGGCCTAGGAGATAGCTGGCGCGCGGCTTGCGCGCGGTGAGCGCGTGCAGGATCGCGCGGCTGACGTCCTCGACCGGCATGCCGATGCGCTCCTCGTGCGCGGTCGCGGCGAACACCGCCTCGATCTGCGGGCCGTAGTACTCCAACGCTTTGGCCGGCAGCAGGCCGAGCAGCGTCTCGCGCGAGTCGCGGCCTTTCTGCCAGATCGGCGTTTTCACGGAAGCGGGCTCGATCAGCGACACCGCGATGCCCGCAGGCCGCAGCTCGACGCGCATGCCGTCCGCGAACGCGCGCAGCGCGAATTTGGACGCGCTGTACGGTGAGATGAACGGAACCGAGAGCCGCCCGGAGATCGACCCGACGAACACGAGCCGCCCACGCGAGGCGCGGAGCTGCGGCAGAAACGCCTGCGCGGTGGCGATCGCGCCGAACACGTTGATCTCGAACTGACGGCGCAGCTCGTCCACCGGCAGAAACTCCAGGGGCCCCGCAACCGCGACCCCGGCGTTGCACACGACGCCGCGCAGCACGTGCCCGCTTTCGGCGACGTGGCGCGCGGCCGCGTCGATGGAGTCGCGGTCGGTGACGTCGAGCCGCACCGCACGAACGTCGTCGTGCAGCGTCGCGACGCGCGCGGCGTCCGCGTCACTGCGCACGCCGGCAAACGCGATGAAGCCCGCGCGCGCGATCTGCAGCGCCGCGTTCGCTCCGATTCCGGTGGACGCGCCGGTGATCACGACGGCTTCGCGCCGGTGCTCGCTCACGAGACCGCTCCTTCGCGCGCCGCGCGCGCGTCCCGCGCATCGCGGTTGAGCCGCCGCTGAATCCGCGCGTCGCCGAACACCAGATCGACGAACCCGGGGAACGTCTTCACCAGGAACACCGGCAGCCGATAGCGTCCCGGCACGATGTGCGCGCGCCGCGGCCGCCGCACCGCCGCGACGATCGCGTCCGCGACGATCTCCGGCCCCGGCAGATCGCTCATTCCCGGGTTCATCGGCGTGCGCACGAACCCCGGTTCGACCAGCGTCACGGTAATGTTGAAACTTCGCACCTCGCGCCGCACGCTGTCGTTCAAACCGCGCAGCCCGAACTTCGACGCCGAATAGATTCCCATCACCGCAGCCTCCCCGGCCACCGAGCCGACGTTCACGATCGCGCCGCGGCGCTGCGCCTTCATCACCGGCAGCACCGCGTGCATGAGCCGCGCGGCGCCGAGCAGGTTCACCGCGAGCACGCGCTCGATCTCGTCGTCCGTGCTGTCGCAGAACGACGGACTGGACCCGATCCCCGCGACGTTCGCCAGCACGTCGATCCGCCCGAACCGCACGAGCGCGCGCGCGACGAGCTCGTCGACGTCGGCCCGGCGGGTGATGTCGCCCGCTACGACCAGCACGCGATCGCCGAACGATTCGACCTCGCGCGCGATCGCATCGAGGAGCGCATCCTGCGGCGCCGCGAGCACGACGCGCATTCCGCTCGCGAGAAACGCCCGCACGGCGGCGGTTCCGATTCCGCCCGACGCCCCCGCGACGATGGCGACGCGCCCGCTGTTCGGCATGCTGCCGCGTTTAGGGCCGGTGGCGCGGCGGCCCTCCCCCGTTAGCGCGGCTCGCGCAAGGTGCCGGTGTGGACGTCGTACACGAAGCCGTGCACGAGCTCGCGGCTCGGAAGAAACTCGTGCGAGCGGACGCGCTCGATCGCGTGGTGCACGGCGAGGTCGACGTCCTCGAACGCGCCGAACGCGTACGGCGGCGGCACGCCGACTTCCGCGCGCAGCTTCTCGCGGAACTCTTCTTCGTGAATCTGCTGCAGCCCGCATTCGGTGTGATGAACCAGAATGATCTCGCGCGTCTCGAGCACGCGCTGCGACAGCACGAGCGAGCGCAAGACGTCGTCCGTGACGATTCCGCCCGCGTTGCGGATGATGTGCGCGTCGCCGATGGCCAAACCGAACAGCCCGAACACGTCGATGCGCGAGTCCATGCACGTCACGATCGCGAGATGCTTGTCCGGAACGACGGAATGGGGCTGGCCGAAGCGCGCGGCGTACAGCCGCGCCTCGTAGAGAAGGTCGTCGACGACGGAGTGAGGCACGCCGCGTCCTTGGCGAGGATGTGCAAATTCCCTAGCGGCGCCCGTGCGGCCCCGCGCGGGGATGTCGGCCGCAACCGGGGTACACCGGGTGTACGATGACGCAACCGACCGGACCGCTGAGCCGCCATGCCATGGCGTACGTCCTTGCCGGGGGCCGCGGGTCGCGGCTGATGGAGCTCACCGACAAGCGCGCCAAGCCGGCGGTGTTCTTCGGCGGCAAGTCGCGCATCATCGACTTCGCGCTATCAAACGCGCTCAATTCCGGTATTCGCCGGATCGCCGTCGCGACGCAGTACAAAGCGCACAGCTTGATCAAGCACTTGCAGGCCGGCTGGAACTTCCTGCGCCCGGAACGCAACGAAGGGTTCGACATCCTGCCGGCCAGCCAGCGCGTGTCGGAATCGCAATGGTACGCCGGCACCGCGGACGCGGTGTTCCAGAACATCGACATCATCCGCAGCTACGCGCCCGAGTACATCGTCGTGCTCGCCGGCGATCACGTGTACAAGATGGACTACGAGCCGATGCTGCAGCAGCACGTCGAGCAGAACGCGGACGTCACCATCGGCTGCATCGTCGTGCCGCGCGAAGAGGCGACCGGATTCGGCGTGGTGCATGCGGACGCGTCCGACCGCGTCCTCGGGTTTCTCGAGAAGCCGGCGGACCCGCCGGGGATGCCGGGCGATCCGGACAAGGCGTACGCGAGCATGGGCATCTACGTGTTCCGCACGGACTTCCTGTTCGAGCAGCTCCGGCGCGACGCGGACGACACGGCGTCGAGCCACGACTTCGGCAAAGACCTCATCCCGTACATCGTGAAGCACGGGCGCGCCGTCGCGCACCCGTTCGAGCGCTCGTGCGTGCGCTCGAGCAACGAGTCCGAAGCGTACTGGCGCGACGTCGGAACGGTCGACGCATATTGGGAAGCGAACGTCGCGCTGACGGACTTCGTGCCCGGGCTGGATCTCTACGATCACGCGTGGCCGATCTGGACGTACGCAGAGATCACGCCGCCGGCGAAGTTCGTGCACGAAGAGCACGGCCGCCGCGGCGAGGCGCACACGTCGCTCGTGTCCGGCGGCTGCGTGGTGTCGGGCGCGTCGGTGCACAAGTCGCTGCTGTTCACCGGCGTGCGCGTGAACTCGTACAGCGCACTCGACGGCGCCGTCGTTCTTCCGTATGCGGAGATCGAGCGCTCCGTGCGCCTGCGCAACGTGGTGGTCGACCGCGGCGTGCGCATTCCGGCCAATCTGGTGGTGGGCGAAGATCCCGAGCTCGACGCGCGGCGCTTTCGCCGCACCGAGCGCGGCGTGTGCCTGATCACGCAGTCGATGATCGACCAGCTCTAGCGATGGCCCGCGTGCGCGTCCTCTCGGCCGCGTCCGAGGTGTTCCCGCTCGTGAAGACCGGCGGCCTCGCCGACGTCGCGGGCGCGCTGCCCAAGGCGCTCGCAGCGGAAGACGTCGCCGTCACGACGCTCGTGCCCGGCTATCCCGCGGTGATCGAAGCGCTCCGCAACCCGACGCCGGTGCTGGCGTTCGACGTCTTCGGCGGCAGCGCTCGCGTGCTCGCCGGTACGGCGTCGGGTCTCGATCTCTTCGTGCTCGACGCGCCGCACCTGTTCGCGCGAGCCGGCAACCCGTACACCGGTCCGGACGGCCGCGACTGGCCCGACAACGCGTTCCGTTTCGCCGCGTTCGCGCGCGTCGCCGCGCGCATCGCGTGCGGCGCGGTGAGCGGTTACCGGCCCGACGTCGTGCACGCGCACGACTGGCAAGCCGGGCTCATACCGGCGTACCTGCACTACGCGAACGCGCCCGTTCCGCCGAGCGTCATGACGGTCCACAACCTCGCGTTCCAAGGGCTCTTCGCGCGCGAGCTGTTGCCGGCGCTCGGTCTCCCGCCGCACGCGTACTCCGTCGAGGGCGTGGAGTACTACGGTCACGTCGGCTATCTGAAAGCAGGCTTGCAGTTCGCCGACCGCATCACGACCGTCTCGCCCACGTACGCGGCGGAGATCACCACCGCGCACGGCGGGATGGGATTGGACGGCCTGTTGCGCAAACGCGCGGCCGTGCTGTCGGGAATCCTCAACGGCATCGACGTCGGCGTGTGGAACCCCGCGAGCGATCCGTATCTCGCCGCGACGTACGACGCCGAGCACATCGGCGCGCGTGCGGCGAACACGGCGGCGCTGCAAGCACGGCTCGGGCTCGACGTCGATCCGCACGCGCTGTGCATCGGCGTGATCAGCCGGCTCACCGAGCAGAAAGGCCTCGACCTGCTGATCGACGCGCTGCGGCATCTGCTCGAGCTCGGCGCGCAGCTCGCGATGCTGGGCGCCGGCGACGCGGCGCTCGAGCGAACGTTCGCGGGCGCGGCGAAAGCGCATCCCGGCCGCATCGGCGTGGTCATCGGCTACGACGAGTCGCTCGCGCACCAGATTCAGGCCGGCGCGTCGGCCTTGCTGGTTCCGTCACGCTTCGAGCCGTGCGGTTTGACGCAGTTGTGCGCGCTGCGCTACGGCGCGGTTCCGGTGGTCGCCCGTGTCGGCGGGCTCGCGGACACGGTGATCGACGCCAACGAGATGGCGCTCGCGGCGGGCGTCGCCACGGGCATCCAGTTCGCGCCGCCGGCGAAAGAGATGCTGGAGCACGCGCTGTCGCGCACGGCCGCGCTGT
>JAXDMB010000461.1:0-5558 GCA_034666325.1 Vulcanimicrobiota bacterium | reverse complement strand
GGCTGCCGCCCGAGCGGGCGTTTGCGGACCGGCTCGGCGTGAACCGCTCCACCGTGGTGCATGCCTATCGCGACCTCGCGGCGGACGGGCTGATCTCGCAGCGGGTCGGCTCCGGCTCTCGGGTCGCCTCGCTCGACGGCGGGCGGCCCGACCGCTCGCCGGCGGTGCCGT
Source organism: Vulcanimicrobiota bacterium (assembly GCA_034666325.1). Lineage (GTDB taxonomy): Bacteria > Vulcanimicrobiota > Vulcanimicrobiia > Vulcanimicrobiales > Vulcanimicrobiaceae > Vulcanimicrobium. Next base: position 5,387 of record JAXDMB010000461.1, on the reverse strand, counting down.
GGTGGGTCACGCTGCCGCCGTGGCGCGTCGGCCAGTTTCCCGCCGTGCTCGGCGAGCTGGCCGCGAGCGAGCACGGCGATCTGATCGCGTTCGTCCAGGGCGTGCCGCCCGCCGATCCGTCGCCGCTGGCGGACCTCTCGCGGTCGTTCGCGCGCGCCGGCGGCGACGAGCGGTTCGTGCTGACCTACGGCGACAGCGAGGGCTACGCGCCGCTGCGGGAGGCGATCGCGGCGCGCATGCGCGCGCGCGGGTGCAAGGTCGACATGCGCGAGGTGCTGGTGCTGACCGGATCGACGCAAGGCATCACGCTCGTCGCGCAGTCGCTCGCCGAGCCGGGTGATGAGATCATCGTCGAAGCGCCGACGTATCCGGGCGCGCTGCAGATCTTCCAGATCGCGGGATTGCGCGCGATTCCCGTGCCCGTGGATGAAGAGGGCATGCGCGTCGACCACGTCGAGGCGATCCTGCGCACGCGGCGGCCGCGCTTCATCTACACGATGCCGTCCATTCACAATCCCACCGGCGTCACGATGAACGCGGACCGCCGCGACCGGCTCGTGACGCTCGCCAAGCGGTACGGCGTCCCGGTGGTGGAAGACGATCCGTACGGCGAGCTCGCGGGGTCGCCCGCGCGCCCGCTGCTCGCGCACGACGCGGAGTACGTCATCTATCTGTCGTCGTTCTCGAAGACGATCGCGCCGTCGCTGCGCCTGGGCTGGCTCGTCGCGCCGCGCACGATCTACGAGCGCCTGCTGCTGCGCAAGCAGTCGTACGACATGGCGACGTCGATGTACATGCAGGCCGGGGTGCACGACTATCTCACAAGCGGGTACGACGCGCACGTCGCGGCGTTGCGCGACGAGCTCGTGCGGCGCCGCGCGCTCGCCCATGCCGCGATCGACCGCCATTGGCCCGTCGGCATGCGCGTCGCGAAAGGCGGCGACGGCTATTATCTCTGGGCGACGGTGCCGCGCGAGACCCGCGCGCGCGCATTGCTCGCGAACGCCGAGCGCCGTGGCGCGTCGTTCCTGTTCGGCGAAGCGTTCTTTCCGCAGTCGGGCGGCGACCACAACTTTCGCCTCGCGCTCACGCCGGTGCCGCGCAGCGCGATCGCGGAAGGCATCCGCCGCATCGGGGAAGCCGCCTCGGTCGACAAGCCGAGGATGAGCGCCGAGAGGTGACGCAAGGGGTTCGCAAGCCGGCCTTCCCATCGGCGTCATTGCTCGCGTGGTACGCCGTGCATGGACGCACGCATCTGCCCTGGCGAACGACACGCGATCCGTACCGGATCGTCGTGAGCGAGCTGATGCTGCAGCAGACGCAGGTCGAGCGCGTGATCCCGCTCTACGAAGCGTTCATCGCGCGGTTTCCGTCATTTGAAGCGCTCGCGGCAGCGGACGCGGGCGACGTCGTGCGCGCGTGGCGCGGCCTCGGGTACAACAGCCGTGCGGTGCGCTTGCACGCGCTCGGCCGCGCGGTCGCGGAGCGCCACGGCGGCCGTCTCCCCAGCGACACGGCGGAGCTGCGAGCGCTTCCCGGGATCGGCGCGTACACCGCCGCCGCGGTGCGCGCGTTCGCGTTCGACATCGACGATGCGGCGATGGACGTGAACCTGCGCCGCGTGATCCACCGCGTCGCGTTCGGCTTGGAACACCCGCCGCAAGCTGATGATCGCGCGCTCGACACGCTCGCGATCGCGGCCGTGCCGCACGGCGCGGCGCACGACTGGAACTCCGCGATGATGGATCTGGGAGCGACGATCTGCACCGCGCGCTCGGCGAAGTGCCTGGTGTGTCCGCTGCGCGAGACATGCGCCGCCGCACCAGTCGACCCGGCAACGCTGGCGGCGCGCGCGCGCACACACGCGCCCCGCCGAACGCCGCAAGAAGCGATTCCGTTCGAGCGCACGACGCGCTATTTGCGCGGGCGCATCATCGACCGCTTGCGCGACGTACCGGCACGCGAATCGCTTGCCGTCGATGCATTGCAGCGCGATCTTTCCGCGACCGTTCCGTCCGACCGCTTGCACGAGATACCGGACGTCATCGACGCGCTCGCTCGTGACGGCATCGTGACGCGCATCGCTACCTGCGTCCGGCTCAGCTAACACCCAGCGAAAGCTAACACGGTACTCATCGATACCGTGTTTATCGCTACTGCGCAGGGGTAGGTTTATTTCGCCTCTCCCATTTTCTTTTCAGCACAGGACCCCACATGAAGTTAACGCGTATCGCGGCGCTCCTCGCCGTACCAACCGCGCTGTCGCTCGCAGCGTGCGGCGGCGGTTCCACCGGAACGATTGCGAACGTCTCCGGCAACACGTCGAACGTACGCATCGTCAACGGCGCGCCTGGAATCGCCGGAACCGGCGCCGTCGACATCTATTTTCAGACGACCGGCAGCGCCGCACCGTCGCAGCCGCTCATCAACAATCTCGGTTACGGCGTCGCGTCCGACTTCACGACGCAGCCCGCGGCGGCGACGAGCGTGATCGTCCAGCGCGCCGGCCAACCCGGGCCGAGCACCGGGACCGGGCAGCTGTCGTCGTGTCCGCTGCCGCAGCTTTCGAGCAACAGCAAGTACTCGATCGTGATCGTCAACGCGAACGGTGTCGTGAACTGCGATATCTTCCAGGACTTCGACTACACGACGGCGCCGCAGTACCGCGTGCACAACGCGGCCCGCAACGGCGCGCTCTCCGCGAACGCCGGGTTCGGCATCATTCCGTCCGCGAGCGCGCCGCCCGGAACGCCGTTCACCGTCCAGGTCGTGGGGCCGCAGGGCAATATCGCAGCGGCAAATTCCGCGGCGACCGCGTTCACCGCGGCGCAGCCCCAGAGCATCGCGGCGTTCAGCGGCAGCATCACGTTCGCCGTGGGCGCGGGAACCAGCGGCACCACGCCGGCGCTCGCAACGCTGGACTCGCGCTCCATCTTCGCGCCGAACGGCACGACGCAGCCGAACACGACCGGCGCGCTGAACTTCACCGGAACGGCCGGCACGTCGCTCTTCGCGCTCGACTGCACCGGCGCGACGGTAATCGCCCCGAACGTCACGTGCACCAACGGCATCGCGCTGGTCGGGTACACGGACCGCCTCTAGAGTTCGCGCTTTCGCGAGAACGCTCTCGCTTCGAGCGAAGCCTGGCGCCGCGGTCCTCGTGACCGCGGCGTTTTTGCTGTTACCGTTCCTTTAGGCGAACCACGCCGGCAGATCGGCGTAGCGCTCTTCCTTCCACGGATCGGCGTCGTTGTTGTAGCCGCGCACTTCCCAGAAGCCCTTTTGATCGGTGTCGCGGAACTCGATGCCGTTCAGCCACTTCGCGCTCTTCCAGAAATATTTCTTCGGCACGAGCATGCGCACCGGACCGCCGTGAATCGGCTCCACCGGCTGCCCGTCGAACTCGTACGCGATCAGCACGTCGTCGTCGAGCATCACGGACAGCGGAAGATTCGTGGTGTAGTCGTTGTCCGCGTGCTGCACGACGAACTTCGCCGCCGCGAGCGGCTTCGCGCGCGCGACGATCTCCGCGAACTTCACGCCGACCCAGTACGTGTTCTTCTTCGACCAGCGCGTCACGCAGTGGATGTCGCCGCGGTACTCGCTCGCCGGCATCGCGCGTAGCTCGTCGTACGAGAGCTCGAACGGATGCTCCACCAGCCCGGACACGCGCAGCCGCCACGTCTTGGGATCGATCGCGGGAACGTCGCCGACGTGCAGGACGGGAAAGCCCTCGGTCACGGTCTGGCCCGGTGGAACGGTCGGGTCCTTCTGCTTCAGAAACGGCATGTGAGACAGGATTCGCGTCCGTGGCCCGAAGGTTCCGCCCCGTGGCGATCCCGTTTCCGAAGAAGAAGGTCACCCGCGCCGTCGCGGCCGAGGAGCTCGCGATCCTCGAGCAGACCTATCCGCACGCCGTCACCGCGCTCGAGTTCGGCAACCCGTTCGAGCTGCTCGTCGCCGTCATCCTGAGCGCGCAGTGCACGGACGTGCGCGTGAACCTCACGACGCCGCACCTGTTCGCGAAATATCCCGACGCGCCGTCGCTAGCGAACGCCGACCCCGCGGACGTCGAGAAGATCATCAAGTCGTGCGGTTTCTTCCGGCAGAAGACCAAGAGCATCATCTCGGCCGCGCAAGGGCTCGTCGCGGAGCACGGCGGCCAGGTGCCCGGGGACCGCGAGTCGCTCGAAGCGCTGCGCGGCGTGGGCCGCAAGACCGCCAACGTCGTGATGTCCGTCGCGTTCGAGGAAGCGGCGTTCGCGGTCGACACGCACGTGTTCCGCGTGTCGCACCGGCTCGGTCTCACCCTCGCGACGACGCCGCGCGGCGTGGAAGAGGACGTCACCAAGCTCGTCCCGCGCGAGAAGTGGCGTCACGCGCACCACTGGCTCATCCTGCACGGCCGCGAGATCTGCAAGGCCCCGGTGCCGCTGTGCGGGCGCTGCCCGGTGACGATGTGCCCGTCGCGCCCGATCGTCGCGCGCTATCTGCAGACCAAGCTCGCGCTTCGCGCGGCCGGGATCGGCGCTAGAACCGCATCGGGCCCGGTTCGTCCAAGTGCGCCGGGCGCGGGATCTGCGCGTCCGCCGAGATCGTCTTGAGCAGCTCGGAGCCGGTCAGCGCGTCGCGGTAGCCCGCGTCCGTGGAGAACTTCGAGAGATTCATCAGCGCCGGCACGTCGCCGTCGAGGAACTGGTACTCACCGTCCAGACCCGCACCGGTGACGAGGACGAGCTGGCGCCCCGCGTCGAGGTCCAGCGCGATGCGCTTGTCGCGAAAGCGCAGCCGAAGCCGCGGCGGGTTCTCGAGCCGCACCAGCGTGACCCCGTCGCGCCGGCCGAGGATCGAGTTGAGCCGCTTCGAGCCGGTCGCCAGGACCTCGGTGAGCGCGGCGAAGCGCGCCGCGGCGTCGTCGCCGCGCGGCGCGGCCGTGCCCGCGGTCGCCGAGTCGATCGCGGCGCCGAGATCGCGCCGGGCGCGCAGCTTCGTCGCCATCGCGACGATCGGGTTCTCGGGCTCGTCCATGGAAGCTGCTTCGCGATGACGTGGGAACGGACTGCCCGAGCAACCTCCGCCGCGCCGCCGGAGCGCGTGTGGGACGTGCTGGTCGACGGCCGGCGCTGGTCGCTGTGGAACCACGGCGTGGAGTGGATGACCGTGGAGGGTCCGCTCGAGTCCGGGACCGTCCTCACGATGAAGCCGAAGGGCGCCCCGCAGACCGCATTTCGCATCGAGGCCGCCGTACCGGGGCGGCTGCTGGCGCTCGTGGTGACGTTCGGCCCGGTCGCGGCGATGCGGTTCCGCTGGGAGCTCGGTCCCGCGCCGGCCGCCGCTGCGCCAGACGGCGGGACGGCGATCGCGCAGACGGTGACCATCGCCGGCCC
>JAXDMB010000460.1:0-5738 GCA_034666325.1 Vulcanimicrobiota bacterium | reverse complement strand
TGGCCCGGCGTCGCGTTCGCGCCGGCTTGATAGCTCACGCCGTCGAGCACCAGGGCGATCGCGGCGCCGTCCAGACGCTCGCCGTTCAGCGTGACGGTGCTGGCCGTTTTGCCGGCGACGACACCGGACGTGACGGCGACCGGAAGGCGGAGCAGCGGAACGATCTCGAGCCGGCGCAAGTTCGTCGCGCTGTGCGGCCCGTCGCTCAAAACGAGCGTCACCTCGTAGAGCCCGTTCGCGAGCGCGGCCGGAACCAGCGCGGATGCCTGTTTGTCGGTGCCGCCCGCCAGCGGCGGCGCGGTCGTCGCGCCGCTCGGCGACGCGAACCGCACCCCGAGCGGTGCGGTTGTGAAACCGTCGCCGGTGAGCGCGAGCGCCGTCGGCGCGGCGGGATCGAGCGGTACGCGGACCGGCGCGATGCGCGCGAGCCACGGATGAACGAGGAACGTTACCGGCGTGCTCGTCAGACCGCGCACCGACACGAGCACGTCGACGAACGGCCCCGCGTCGAGCTCGCGCGGCAGCGCGACGACCAGCTTGCGATCGGTCGAGCTCGCGGCATCGACGTTCGCCGCGCGGCCGCCGATGCGCACCGCCGGCGCGGCGCCGGGCGCGCTGAGTCCCAAGCCCTCGATCGCCAGCGTGTTCGGCACCGTTCCGTCCGTGGCGGCGAGCGCGCCGGACGGCGGCACGAGTGCCGAGATGGCCGGCGGCTGCATCGTGACGACGCCCACGCCGGTGACCGTGACGATCCCGCCGTCCACCGGCGGCGGCACGTCGGGCGTGAGCTCGAGCAGCGACACTTCGTATGCGATCGAGAGCCGGTACGGCTTGTTGATCGCCGCCCAGATCTTCGAGATCTCGTCGATGTTCGTCGGGAGCAGCGTTACTTTGATCTGCTCGAAGCTGTCCTGCAGTGCTTGCGAGAGCACGCGGTCGGCGTCGAAGCCCGAGTCCGGAACGGCGCCCAACGCCGGAACGTGCACGTCGTTGAGCACCGGAAACTCGTCGAGCGCGAGCATCGCGGCGCCGAGCATGCGGTGGGCGTCATCACCCACGTCGAACGCCGTCGCCTCCGTCTTTTTTCCGAGCGGCGTGAGCAGATAAGAGAGCTCCAACCCGAGCGCCGGCTGCGGCGTCGCGGCATGGCTGCGATCACCGGGCCACGGCCGGTTGCGCGTCGCCGGGCTCTCGGCCACCCGATAGAGATACAAGTTCACGCCGGGCGCATCGGGAAGATCGTCACCGGGCGGCAGCAGCGTGACGACCGCGGTCGAGATGACGCGCACGAGCCGGCTGTGCAGCAGCATCCGCAGCGCGAGCGTGACGTCGTACACCCCGGAATAACTCACGAGCGCAACCGAAACCGCTCGAGCACGGACGAGCTCAGAGGCCGCGCGGCGTGAACGGCCCGCGGCGCCGCGTACACCGGCACGGAAGCACCGTTCTCGACGACGACGTCGACCCGCCCGATGGAAAGACTCGGCCCCTGCACGACGCCCCGCTCCGGCCCCGCCAAAGGCAGCCCAGGCACCGCGCGCGGGAGCGGCTCCCCACCGATCGCAAGCGCGGTCGCGACACCATCGCGAGCCCCCGGACCCGCCGCATCGCGCACCGCACGATCCGCGACCGCCGCTTCATGCGCCGTGCGATTGCGAGCTGCCGCATCGTGTGCGATGAAACCCGGCACGACCGCTTCGTGCGCGCGATCCGCCGGCAAACCGGGTGCGCGATCCGACGCGTCCCGCGAGCGATTCGTGGCCGCGTTGAACGTCGCGCTTGCTGCGTCGGCGGAGCGATTCGTCGCGGGTTCGCGTGCCTGATTCGTCGCCGCTTCGCGCGCGCGGTCAGCGCTGAGCGCGAGTACTGCCGCCGGCGAAGCGACTTCGGTTGAACGCTGTTCGTTCCGATGACCAGCTGGAAAAGCGTGCGTGACGGCGGTCGTCACCTGCGTGACGCCGTCACGGAAAGACGGCTGATCCGAACCAATGTGGTTCCGCGTTTCGCCGTGTAGCGGCGGTGCAGAGAGCGGCGCGATCGAAGCGGCGCGGGTAGCGGTACCGCTAGCGGCGGCGTCTGCAGCGGAAACCGCATTCGCAGCCGTCGCAGCCGTCGCAGCCGTCGCGCTGATGTTGTCCGCATCAGGGCCGGCGGAAGTTCCCGGCGCGTTGCGGGCGAGCGCACGAAACGCACGCGGGGCGACGATGTGGTCGACCGGTCCAAACGCGCCCGCGCGCGCGCCCCGTTCGGCGCCGCCAAGGGCAGCACCGGCGCGATCTGCATCGATGCGTCCGCCCGCAACACGTTCGTTGCCGTTGCCGTCGCCTTCGCCGGCCGTTGCGTGTTCGGGTGCGTAATCGCCGTGCGACGCATCCGTCGCCGGGGATTGCGACAAGCCTGGTGCCGACGGCAAACCGGCAGCTCCGCCGGCGGAGAAGGTATCGCTCGTTCCGGCCCAGTCCATGGAGCTCGTTGCACCGTCTTGCGGTACCGCGCTGAACGCGAGCGCCGCGCTCGGCGACATGTCGGCTGCTGCCGGGTGCGCAGGCGGCGCGTGTGCGGGCGGCGTTGCCGTCGGCGTCATGCGGCCCGCGGATGTCGCGACGCGCTGCAGATAGTTCACGCGCGCGCCGTTTCGGCGATCAGCGCGAGGTACGCATGACGCCGGTCGCGCCGCAGCGCCAGGATCTCCGCTTCGCTCCAGTGATAGTACAGCGCGAGCGCGTGAACTTCGCGCACGAGACGCTCGCCGCGCACGCGCATCTCGGCCAGAAAGAACGCCGTCACGTCGAGCGGCGCGACGAAGGCGTGCGGGCACTCCGGACAGGCGACGTCCAGCTCGAGATCGATCTTCGGCGCGCGCGCGTCCATGGCCGCGATGACCGCGGCGTGCGTCTCGGCGCTGAGCGGCAACGGACCGTCCGCCGCGACGCAGCGCTCGAAGAGCACCTGCGCGCCGCGCGCCGCGTCGAGCCCGGCCACCGCCTCCTGATCGGCGCCGTTCGGCAGCCGGTACCGCACGGTGCGCTCGCCGTCGGTCAGCTCGTACGTCGCGGCGAGCTGTTCGTGCGCCTCGACGGCGACGTCGCGCGCGTCGATCGTCACATCGATCTTCGCGTCGCACGCCGGGCAGCGCAGAACGGCTTGCACGACGTCGCCGAGCGTGAGCCGGCGCAGCTGCAGCATGAGAAAATCGCGGTCGCCGGCGAGCAGCTCGCGCGCGAGCTCGGTCCCGCTCACATCGGTCGGCGCGACGATGCACAACCCCAGCAGGGCCGTCGTCGCCTCGGCGCTGTGGCTGCCGCCGTGCCGTGCGAGCCAGTCTTCCGCGAACCCGTCGAGCGGCGCGAGCGCAACGCGGCGAACGCACCGGTCGCCGGTCACGAGGCCGCCCGGTAACGTGATCTCGGCGGCCGTACTCAGCGTCGTCATGGTTACCCGATGCGCGCCGGTCCCACGGCCTCGGTGACACCCGCATCGAGCTCGAACCATTCGTATTCCAGCTTTATCGTCGTGATCGCGATCGCGTTCGCGCCGGCGTCGAGATCCGGCAGCGCCTGGAACTCCGACACCCAGCAGCGGAAGAGGTTGTACGACATCGCCGGGACGCCCGCTTCGTTGAACACGACGATCGTCACGTTCTTGCGGAAGTCCGCGAGGCTGGTGACGCTGTGGCTCGCGAAGTCGTTCACCTGGTTGGCCCAGTCGAAGAACGACGTGTCGTACGTCAGCCCGGCCTCGCACGTGACTGCGGCGTACGATGTCTTGCCGGGCATCTTGCGGCTGGTGATGTTCTCTCCGGCCTCCCGAAACTCGACCATCTCCGTCGTCCGCTTGAGCGCGCCCATCTTGGTGACGCCGGCGACGTACTGGTTGTCCCATTTGACCTTGAACCGGAAGTTGCGGTACGGGTCGAATCGATTGGTCTGCGGCGTCATCCGAGCCATGGTGCGGTCTCCCTCGCAGCGTCAGGAAGCGGGTTGATTGACGATCTGGCTGAGCTTGAGCACGACGAACTCGGCCGGCTTGAGCGGCGCGAACCCGACGAGGATGTTCACGACGCCGTTGTCGATGTCGGTCGCCGTCGTCGTGGTCTCGTCGCACAGGACGAAGAACGCGTCGGACGGCTTTACGCCTTTGAACGCGCCCGCGCGGAACTGCGTGAGCATGAACGCGCGCACGTTGAGCCGCAGGCTCGCCCACAGCGGCTCGGCGTTCGGCTCGAACACCGCCCACTGGATGCCGTAGTAGATGCTGGTGCGCAGGAAGATCGCCATGCGCCGCACGGGGACGTAGCGCCACTCCGCGTCGCTGCCGATCGTGCGCGCGCCCCACACCACAAGCCCGCTGGTGGGCACGGTGCGGATCACGTTGAGCGACACGGGGTTGAGGACGTCCTGTTCCGTGTCGCTCACCTGCACGAACGGTCCGAGCGCGCCCGCGACGCCGGCTTCGGTTCCGGCCGGCGCCTTGAAGACGCCGCGCGAGTTGTCGGTGCGCGCGTAGATGCCGGTGACGAACCCGGACGGCGGCAGCAGGATCTTCGGATTGCTCCCCGCGCCGATCGGATCCGGTGCGAACACCCACGGAAAATAGATCGCGCCGTAATCACCGGCCGACTTGTCGATTCCGGTGACGGCGAAGGACCGCGCGTCGGCGATCGTCACGACGCTCGCCGTGGCGTCGGACGAGCGCGCCGACTTCACGTCGGCGATGAACCCCACGTCGCTGATGAAGAAGCAGTCGTTGAGCGGGCGCTGGTTCTTGCAGTACTCGATCCCGGCGTTGAGCGTCGTCGTGTCGCCGCGGCCCGGGATCGCGAGCAGGCTGACGTCGGTGATCTTGTCGAGAGCGTACAACCCGGTGCCGGTGATGCTGCTGTCGGCGGCGGCGCTGCCGATGAAGTCGACGTTCGCGACGTCGCCGTCGGAGCCGCCGATGAGCGGGAACCGCGACGACGGCAGCGGTCCGGGAATCACCGTGACGGCCGGCGACGCGAGCGTGATCGGTGGAAACGCGATGTACTCCGAGCGGCTGTTGACCACCGTGCCGACGTAGTTCGACGGCAGCGGATCGGCGGGGCTCGCGCTCGCGACCGTGACGTTGTCGTACGACTCGACGACGTTCTGCTTCGCCTCGGCGTCGGTCGTGCCGTACATGACGTTGAGCCGGAAGGTGTTCGGCGCGCCGCCCGAGCTCGCGCTGAACGAGATCCAGATGTTGTTTCCCCACAGCCCTTCGCTCGCGGCGCTGATCGGAAGCGCGTCGGCGGGCGTCGGCGGGCTGATCGGGCTCAGCGACGATCCGAGCGCCGCGGCCTTCGCGTTCTTCGCGACGCGGACGATGTAGAGCCGCTTGCCGCCGTTCTGGTAGAACGCCTGGACGGCATACGTCAGAAAACTGTCCGTCCGAAAGCCGCCGTAGCGCCGCAGATAGTCGCTCATGCTCGTCACGAGCCCGGGCTGCGCGGCTCGTCCGGCGGGCAGCTTCGTGCCCGGTATCGGTCCCTTGTCGGTCACGCCGATGAAGGCGGCCGTCGACGTGCTGACGCCTTGGATGGGCTGCAGACCGGAAGAAACTTCCTGGACGTAGACGCCGGGATGGAGCAATTCGGGCATGGACGCATCCTTTTGTGAGAGCAGCGAGACGTCGCACCGCTATGGCTCTGATTGTGCACGTTGCGCTTGCGCCGAACTGGCCCCGCGCTTTCGTCTCGCTGTCACGCCGCTGTCACTTGC
>JAXDMB010000459.1:0-6290 GCA_034666325.1 Vulcanimicrobiota bacterium | reverse complement strand
CCGCCCGACGCATTCACGCCGTTGGACGGACGGCAGCCGGGAACGTCCGCGTACCCCAGCACGGAATAGATGATCCGGCCGGCTCCGTAATCGATGCTCGAATGGTAACCGCAGAACCGGAACGTCGACGGGTTGTCGGGCGAATAGCAGGTCGCGGTGAGATCGAAGCACGTGTCGACATTGGGCGGCAAGAAGACGTGGTAGATGTGGTTGTAGCCCGTGCCGAAGTTGTACGACGTATAGTACAGCAGCAGCAGAATCTGGCTTTGGCCCAGCACCGGGTTGCCGCTGTGAGACGGTAGTGGCGCAAGCGACCACATTGCCCCCTGGCCCAGCGTGTAGCGGTTGTTCTGCGAGAAACCGACGTACGGGTCGACCACGTGCAGGAACGAGCTGGCGCCGAGATCCGTGATGATCTGCGCCGGGTTTCCCCAGCACGCGGTCGTGCAGTTGTCGTAGAACGTCTGGATGTACACCGGGTGGATCTGAGCCGAGGAGATCACCGTCCCGCCGAAATATGTCATGTCGTCGGGGTACGCGACGGCGCGCGGCGCGCGGCGCGAGCTCAGCGGACCGCCGTTCGCGGTGCGCAAGCCGACCGGATGCATGGCTCCGAGCGAGGCATTTGCGAGAACGCCGCCCGCGGTGAGATCGCCGGTCATCGCCGCGGGCGGAACGCGCGGATCGGCCGGCGGTGCAAGCGTGAGCGGCGAGCTGTTGATGTTGGACGGCGCGCTCGAGGCGACCGGCGCGGGCGTCGCGGCCGGCGCGGTTACCGGCGGCGCGACCGCGGACGTTCCTGCGCCGCCTCCTCCACACGCCGTCATGCCGGTGAGAAGTAGAAAGGTACCGATGCGGCGCCACATGGGTGCCACCTCCGAAAGGTCAGCTAAGGGACCTAGCCATTTCTCGCAGCGCGAAGGTTTCCCTGTATATCTGAAGAGACGAGCGTCCTGTCGTGCTGAGCAAAGAAGCGGTCGACCATCAGCCGGAAGCGACTCCTCTCGCTTGTGGAAAAGGCCCCGGACCGGTATAGTAGCGTAGCCTCGACGAGGGTTGGGCCTCGCGCAACGGTAATCCGTGAACCCCGCCAGGCCCGGAAGGGAGCAACGGTAAGCGGACTCCTATCGTGTGCCGCGAGCCACCTGGCCCTCGTCCTGGCCTTTTCGTTTGTATGCAACAGATTTTACTAACGGCCGTGCTCGCCGGGTTGGCGAGCGCGCTCGTCGTGACGCTCGGGTACCATCTGCTCGTCGCGGCGCCGCGCGCCCGCAAGCTCATCGCGACCGTCGACACGCATGACGGACTCCTCGGCGGCGGCGCGTCTCGCGCCACCGACCGGCTTGCCGCGCTCGAGCGTGATGCGGCGGCGAGCGCCGCCGCGCGCGAAGCTGAGCTCGCGCGCATCACGGCGCTCGAGAAAGTCGCGCGCACCGAGGTGCCGCGCATCGGATTCGTGCGCTACAACGCGTTCAGCGACGTCGGGTCCGACCTGTCGTACGCGCTCGCGCTGCTCAACCGCGAGGGCGACGGCGTCGTGCTGAGCAGCATCTACTCACGCGAGGACACCCGCACGTACGGCAAAGCCGTCGCTGGGTTCAAGCCGGCGGCCGACTCGTCGGAAGAAGAGCTCGCCGCGATCGCCAAAGCGAGGGCCGCGGCAACGTGAACGACACGAAGAAAGCGTTCTTGGTCAAGATCATCCCGCCCAGCGGCTACGGCGTGTACCGCATGGCGTTCACGCGCCGCCACGTCGCGATGGTGGGCACCGCGCTGCTGATGGTGTCGCTGGCGCTCGTGTTCTTCCATTCGTGGCAGCTGCGCAACGCGGAGTCCAACGTGCGCGCGCTGCAGTCGCTGACGGCGGAGCAGCAGACGAAGCTGCAGACGATCGACAAGCAGGCCGACGAGCTCGCCAACCAGCTCAAAGCGGTGCAGCGCGAGAACGCCGAGATCAAGCGCCTCATCGGCGCCGATCGTTCCGCGAGGAAGCTGCACTCGTACGCCGCGCCGCCGGACGTCATGCGGCGCGCGGACTTCGCCGCGGTGCAGGAACGGCTTCGCACGCTGGCGCGCGCGTCCGCGGCGACGCGCGACGACGCGCAGCGCCTGCAGCGCGTCGCGATGCGCGTGCTGAACTTGCGGCGGATCGCGTCGATGGCGCGCGAGCGCATGCTCGCGTCGATTCCGTCGCTCAACCCCGTCGGCGGCGGGATCGCGGCGGCGTTCGGCTGGCGCACGAACCCGTGGCCCGAGTTCCACAAAGGCATCGATCTCGAGGCGAACTACGGCGACCTGGTGCGCGCGTCCGCGGCCGGCACGGTTGCGAGCGCCGGCTGGGACGGCGGCTTCGGCAACAAAGTCGACATCGACCACGGCAACGGCTATCACACCTGGTACGCGCATCTGTCGCGCATCGCGGTGACGGCGGGACAGCGCGTGACCAAGGGCGCGCCGATCGCGTACGTCGGGTCGACGGGCGAGTCGACCGGTCCGCACCTGCACTACCAGGTGATGTACGCCGGCAACGCGATCGACCCGCAGCCGTTCCTCAACGGCGTGCCCGAGAAAGTGCTCGCGACACTTCCGGACCCGTCGGGCGTATAAGCAGCATGCTTCCGTGTGTGGTCTGGGACGTTCTGTCGAAGCTGTTCGGGCTCTATCTGCTGCTCATGCTGGTGTATGCCGTCGTGTCGTGGGTGCCGAGCTTGCGCGGGCGCTGGACCGACTACCTCGCGATGGTGATCGAGCCGGTGCTCGTTCCCATTCGCCGCGTCATCCCGCCGCTGGGCGGGCTCGACTTGTCGTTTCTCGTGGTGTTCATCGTCCTCCAGTTCGTGATGCGGATAATCGCGAGCGAACCGTGCCGATTCTGACGTCTTGATTCAACGCGAATCGGCCCTAGCGACGCGGGGCCCCGCCCACGTGCGCAATTTCTGCATCATCGCGCACATCGACCACGGCAAGACGACGCTGTCCGACCGTCTGCTCGAGTTCACCAAGACGGTCGAGCACCGCGAGATGGAAGAGCAGCTTCTCGACGCGATGGATCTCGAGCGCGAGCGCGGGATCACGATCAAGATGCACCCCGTCACGCTGACGTACACCGCGCACGACGGCGAGACGTACGAGCTCAACTTCATCGACACGCCGGGTCACGTCGACTTCTCGTCGGAAGTGTCGCGGTCGCTCGCGGCGTGCGAAGGCGCGCTGCTGGTGATCGACGCGGCGCAGGGCATCGAGGCGCAGACGCTCGCGAACTACCACCTTGCGCTCGCGCAGAACCTGACGATCATCCCGGTGATCAACAAGATCGATCTCCCCGCGGCGGACGTGCCGCGCGTGAAGGCGGAGATCGAGGAGCTGCTGGTGATCGAGGCGGACGAGGCAATTCCCGCGTCCGCGAAAGAGGGCATCGGCATCGAGGAGATCCTCGAGGCGATCGTCACGCGCGTTCCGCCGCCCAAGGGGCGTGACGACAAGCTGCGCGGGCTCGTGTTCGACGCGCAGTTCGACACGTACCGCGGCGTCGTCGCGTACGTGCGCGTCGTGGACGGCGAATTGCGCGCGGGCTCGCGGTTCATGTCGATGGCGCACCGGCGCGTGTACGAAGCGACGGAAGTCGGCGTGTTCAAGCCGGAGATGCGCAAGACGGGCTCGCTGGCGGTGGGCAATGTGGGCTACGTGATCGCGAACATCAAGTCGCTGGGCGACATGGACGTGGGCGACACGATCACGCTGGCCGACGATCCCGCGTCCGAAGCGCTGCCCGGCTACAAGCCGATCGTGCCGATGGTGTACTGCGGCCTCTATCCCAACGAAGGGGTGGAGGTGTCGGAGCTGCGCGACGCGCTCGAGAAGCTGTCGCTCAACGACTCGGCGCTGCACTTCGAGCCGGAGTCGTCGATCGCGCTGGGGTTCGGGTTCCGCTGCGGATTTCTCGGGCTGCTGCACATGGAGATCGTGCAAGAGCGGCTGGAGCGCAACTACAATCTCGACCTGATCGCGACGTCGCCGTCGGTGGTGTTCCGCGTGACGATGACCGACGGTTCCGTCGACAACATCGACAACCCGGCGAAGCTGCCCGCGCGCGACAAGATCGCGCTGATGGAAGAGCCGTACGTCAAAGCGACGGTGATCACGCCGCCGGAGTACGTCGGCACGATCATGGAGCTCACGCAGAACAAGCGCGGAACGCTGGGCAACATGGAGTATCTGCACGACGGCCGCGTGATTCTGACGTACGACGTGCCGCTCATCGAGGTGATCGTCGACTACTTCGACCAGCTCAAGTCGCGCACGAAGGGCTACGCGTCGCTGGACTACGAGGTGACGGGCTACAAGGAAGGCGATCTCGTCAAGCTGGAGATTCTGCTCAACGCGGAGCCCGTGGACGCGCTGTCCTTCATCGTGGCGCGCGAGAAGGCGGCGAGCCGCGGGCGCGCGCTGGTGGAGAAGCTCAAGGAGCTGATCCCGCGCCAGATGTTCGACGTGCCGATCCAGGCCGCGATCGGCGGCAAGATCGTGGCGCGCGAGACGGTGACTGCGATGCGCAAGAACGTGCTCGCGAAGTGCTACGGCGGCGACATCACGCGCAAGCGCAAGCTGCTGGAGAAGCAGAAGGTCGGCAAAGAACGCATGAAGCGCGTGGGCCGCGTCGATCTGCCGCAGGAAGCGTTCATGGCGGTGCTGCGGCTCGACGAGTCGTGACCGCGGCCGCCGCCGACGCGCCGCGTAGGACGGGCGCGTGAGAGTTTACGTCGCGACGACGAATTCGGGGAAGCTGCGCGAGATGGAGTCGTTGTTCGGCGGCGCGCCGTTCGAGCTCGCGACGTTCGACGGCTACGCCGATCCGGCCGAGGGCGACACGTCGTACGCCGACAACGCGGCGCTCAAGGCGCGCGCGCTGCACGCGCAGCTCGAGCGCGCGGGGCGGCCGGCGAGCGTCGTGGCGGACGATTCGGGCATCGAGGTGTTCGCGCTCGACCGCCGGCCCGGCGTGCTGACCGCGTACTACGGCGGAGCGAATCTGCCGTGGAGCGAGCGCCGCCGCAAGCTGCTCGCGGAGCTGGCGGAGAGCGGTTCGTCGGACCGGCGCGCGCGCTTCGTCTGCGCGCTGCATTTCATCGACGGCCGCGGGCGCGAGCTCGCGACGATGGGGACCGTCGACGGGGAGATCGCGCCGGAGGAGCGCGGGGAGCTCGGGTTCTCGTTCGATCCGGTGTTTCTGTACCCGCCGGCCGGCCGGACGTTCGCCGAAATGAGCGCCGCGGAGAAGAACGCCGTGAGCCATCGCGCGATCGCGTCGGCCGCGCTGGTCGCAGCAATCGCGCGCGCCGGCATCGACTCGTAAGGTCGCTGCGGCCGGCTGGTCCGGGAGAACGCGAACGGCCCGATCTCGTCGACCGGGCCGTCTCGTCATTTGGTGCACCGCGAAGGACTCGAACCTTCAACCAATTGATTAAGAGTCAACTGCTCTACCATTGAGCTAGCGGTGCATCGTGAGAAGGGTACCCGCTCGGAGCCGCCTCGTCAAGGGCTCGGCATCCGAGGGGAAGCTGGTGCGCCCGGTGGGACTCGAACCCACGACTCTCGGCTTAAAAGGCCGGTACTCTACCAACTGAGTTACAGGCGCGCGCCGACGCGATGTTCTCCGGCGAGCGGAAAACTCCGCGCTTCGCGCCGTGCGTGGGCAGACAGCAAGCAGCCCCGAAGCACCGCGCTTCGAGGCCGCTCGACGTGGGGTGACTGACCGGGTTCGAACCGGCGACCTCCGGAATCACAATCCGGCGCTCTAACCAGCTGAGCTACAATCACCGCGGGGACTGCGCACGATTGGACGCTCGCGCCCGGATCGCCTCCGGCGAGCGTGGCGCGCCCGGAGGGAATCGAACCCCCATCGTTCCGCTTAGAAGGCGGATGCCTTATCCGTTAGACCACGGGCGCACGGGCGGACAGAATCGGGACGACAGGATTTGAACCTGCGACTTCTTGCTCCCAAAGCAAGCGCTCTACCAAGCTGAGCTACGTCCCGCAGGCCCCATCGTACCATGCGCGCAAAATGCGCTCGCAATTCCTTCGTAGGTCGGGAGGCCTCTTGTTGCGTCGTGTCCTCGCAGCCGCGTCCGTCGCGGCGGCACTGCTCGCCGGGTCGGGCCCGGTGTTCGCCGCCGATCCCAAACCGCTCACGTTCGAAGCGCTTCGCGGGCTCGTCACCGTCCGCGAGCCGCAGATCTCGCCGGACGGCGGGCGCGTCGTGTACGTCCGCTCCGCCGGAAACTACAAGACCG
>JAXDMB010000458.1:0-7196 GCA_034666325.1 Vulcanimicrobiota bacterium | reverse complement strand
GCCCGCAGCCTCATCCACGGAATGGGCGACGTCCATCCGACGCAGGTGCGAACGCTGCTGCTGCTGCGGCTATCCGAGATCGCGCCGGGCGACTTGCAGAAGACGTTTCTCTCGACGTCGGGCGCGGACGCGATCGAGTTCGCGTTGAAAACGGCGTACCTCGCGACCGGCAAGCCGCGCACGATCGCCTATCAGGGCGCGTATCACGGTCTCTCACTGGGCGCGCTGGAAGTCGCCGGCATCGAGAAGTTCCGCACGCCGTTCGCGCCGCTCGTGGCCGACCGCGCGACGTTCCTGCCGTATCCCGGCGCGGGCACGAGCATCGAGTCGGCGCTCGCGAACGTCAGCGACGCGCTGGACCGCGACGCGGACGTCGGCGCCGTCCTGCTCGAACCCATTCAAGGGCGCGGCGGCGTGATCGTCCCGCCCGACGGTTTCTTGCACGCGCTGCGCGATTTGTGCTACGCGCGCGGCATCCTCATGATCCTCGATGAGATCTACACGGGTTTCGGTCGCACCGGCACGATGTTCGCGTGCGAGCGCGAGAACGTCGTGCCCGACATCCTGTGCATCGGCAAGGCGCTGGGCGGCGGCCTTCCGCTCGCCGCGACCATGGCGTCCGTGCGCGTGATGGACGCGTGGCCGGCGAGCACCGGCGAAGCGCTGCACACCTCGACGTTCTTGGGCAACCCGCTCGCATGCGCGGCCGCGCTCGCGAATCTGGACGAGATCGCGCGCCTCGACGTCCCCGCGCTCGTGCGCGCGCAAGCGGGCGCCATCGCCGAGCGGTTGGGACGTCTGCGGACCGCGCCCCACGTGCTCGACGTGCGCGGGCGCGGGTTCTTGTGGGCGGTGGAGTTCGATTCCGCGGAGGTGGCCAACCGCGTGGTGGTGCGCGGCCTCGCCAAAGGCGTGATCCTGTTGCAGTCGGGCCCGACCGGCACCTCGATCACGATCGCGCCGCCTCCCACGATCGCCGCCGCGCAGCTCACGCGCGCGCTCGACATCTTCGAGGCGACCGTTCGAAACGAAGGCTGACCGGCGGGGGCCCCGTGCGCGGACGCGCGAACGACGCCGCATGAGCAAGATTCGCGTCGGCATCGTCGGCTCCGGATTCGGCGGCGCGGTGCACGCGCCCGCGTACGCGCTGCACCCGCGTTTCGAGGTCGTTGCGATCGCGTCGCCAACGAACGCCGAGCGCGTGGCGCGCGAGCGCAAGATTCCGCACGCGTTCCACTCGGTCGAGGAAATGCTCGTGGGCGCCGAGCTCGACGTCGTGTCGGTCGCGTCGCCGCCGTTCGACCACCACCGCTCCGTGCTCGCCGCGGTCGCCGCGGGCAAGCACGTACTTTGCGAGAAGCCGTTCGCGCTGAACGTCGCGCAGGCGGAAGAGATGCTCGCGGCGAGCGAGCGCGCCGGAACCGTCGGCGCGCTCGCGTTCGAGTTCCGCTACGTGCCCGCGGTGATCGCAATCAAGGAGCTGATCGACAACCTGCACGCCGGCGCGCTGCGCGAGATCGAGGTGTCGCGCCTGGGCCGCGACCTGCTCGAGCGCAACACCGGCCGCGGGCCGTCGTGGTGGTTCTCGCGCGCGAAAGGCGGCGGCGTCGCGAACGCGACGATGCCGCACTTCTTCGATCTCGCGAACCATCTCGCGGGCCGCGCGCCGCGAACGACGACCGGCCTGATGCGCACGGCGAATCCGAAGCGCACCGGCCCGGACGGCAAGACGTTCGAGAGCGACGTCGCGGACGGCGCGTTCGCGTTCGTCGACTACGGCGACGGGCTCGTCGCGCGCTGCAGCTCCGACTCCACCACCGTGGTGGAATCGACGACGGTTGCCGTGCACGGCGAGACGCGCAGCGCCGTCGCGAACGGCACGTTCTTCGGTGACTTAAGCCTGTTCACGATCGCGGAGGACGAGCAGGACGAGCTCGAGATCGCGCCCTCACCGTACGCGAAGCACGAGGTCGTCCACGGCAACCTGCCGTTCTTTCTGCCGCTGCTCGAAGCGTTCGCGGAACGGATCGATCTCGGAACGCCGGGCGTCCCGTCCTTCGTCGACGGCCTCACTGCACAGCGGCAGCTGGAGGCCATCGGCTACGGCCGCTGAGATCAATGGCAACGTTGCGTAATCTCCGTGAAACCGATGCTCACCGGCATGGGCTATTCGAAATCTCGTTCGCGGTTTGGGTGCTCCTTGCGACCTCGGCATTCGCTGCCGATCCGAGTGTCGCGGACAGCCAAAGCGGGCCGCTCACGGGCCGGGTGACCGCGCGCGTTCGCATTCCGTACAAGCCGGAACGTCTCTCTTCGCTTACAGCGGCGAAAAACGGCGACGCCGTCATCGGCGTCGCGACGTGGAAACACCGAGGCCGCATCCTGCGCGTTTCACGAAAGCCGCCGTATCTCGCGGGCCGCGAGGTACCGGACGCAATAGAAACCGTCACCGTCACGGACGACGGCAGAACATGCTATCTGCAACGGGACATCGTCTGCTTTCGGAACGCCGGCGCCGAAACACGAGTCCGCCCGGCCGGGGCAGTGATCGATCGCCTATATCATTCTGGGGGACACGTCTACGCGCTCGATCGGTCAGCCGGTTCGTTCTTCCGCGTCGGGCTGTCGAGCGTGCAGCGCATACCCACGCCGTTTCCGATCACCGCCGTGGCGATCGGCCCGGACGGCGCAGCGCTCGTCGGAGCGCAGGACATCTGCTGGCTGAGCAACGCCGAGAGCACGCCGAATCATTGTTCGCACGCGCGCGGCATGGGAGCGTTCGGGCCTGCCGACGACGCGGCGTCGACTGCGAGCTTCGCCGTCGTCATCCATCTTCCGGAACGTGAGGCAGTACTCGTTGCGCGAAACGGCTCCGTCATGCACGTCGCGCTCCCGATGCGAGTGCAGCGGGCGGACGTGCGGGACCGCGGGTCGGTGTGGATCGCCGGCGCGGATGACGGCGGATCGCTCGCCGTCGCGGATATTTCGAGCCGTGGAGCGCGAATGCTGCGCGTCAATGCGCGTCTAAGCGGCGGCGCGATGATTGCCGGCGCCGGTCCGGATAGCCTCGTGCTCCTGGACGCGGATGCTCGCACGGCGCTCTTCGTCACCATACGACGATAGCGCAAACGGAGGCGCCCGGCGTACCGAAGAACGCCAGGCGCTGACGCCGATTCCGCGGACCGGCCGGGATCGGTCTAGGGGAGCGTGAAGCCCGCGCCCACGGTCGTCATCGTGACCGTGCCGATCGTGCACTTTTGCGTCGCGTTGCACGATGTCGCCGGGCTGCCGAACTGGTCGCCCGCATTGATCACGCCGTCGGCGTTCGCGTCGTACCACACCCCGACGCGGTACGTGCCCGCGTTCGCCGGAACGTCGGCGATGCGGAAGTTGCCGCTGGAGTCCACCGGCACGCCGGCCGGATAGTTCACGTCGAGGATCGTCGGCTTGTTGCCGCCCGAGTTGCTGTACGCGAAGGCTATCGTCTGCGTGGGGCTCGTCTTCTGCGGGCTCGGGCCGCTGTACGCGCCCGTTTCGCCGAAGAGCAGCGCCACCGCCTTGTAGACGTTGAGGCGCCCGTGTCCCTGGTGCGGGTCGTTGATGTTGTCCGCGGTGTCGTTGATGAGCTGCATGACGCGCGCGGGGCTCAGTGCGCGGTTTCCGCCCGATGCGGCGATCAGCAGCGCGGCGGCGGCGGCGACCTGCGGCGTGGCCTGCGACGTGCCGGCGAAGAACGCGGTGCAGGACGTCGCGGGGCTCGGGGTGCGGCACTTGTCGCCGCTGCCGGGAGCGCTGCCGAACGCCGCGGTGGAGGTCGAGTAGTTCCAGATCCAGTGCAGCGGGCTCGTGTCGTTCGCGGACGGGTTGCCGCCGGGCGCGACGACGGCCAGACCGGGCCCGTACTGCGAGTACGGCGTCACGTACTCGGTCGAACCGGCGAACGCGCCGGTGTTGTTGTCCTGCAGCGCGCTCGCGCCCACCGAGATGACGTTGTCGTACGCCGCGGGATAGTCGAGCACGGTGTGCGGGGTTCCGGACTCGCCGCCGTCGGCGTCGTTGCCGGCCGCGGCGACGACGGTGACGCCGGCCGTGATGGCGGCCTCGACCGCATCGTGCTCGCCCTGGTCGAAGCCGTTGCTGGCATCGCCCGTCTCCTGCGCCGCGCCGAGGCTCATGCTGATCACGTCGGCGCCGGCCGCGACCGCCGCCTGAATGGCCTGCACTTCGTCGCTGACGCACGCGGACTGCTGGTCCGACGCCGCCGTCGCATCGGGGAAGATGTCGTACGCGAGGAGCTTCACGTTGTCGCCGCCGCCGAAGAAACCCAGCGCGTTGTTCGTCGCGGCCGCCGCGATGCCGGCGGTGTTGGTGCCGTGGCCGTTGGTGTCTTGCGGCGTGGTGTTGGTGACCTGCGCGCCGGAGCAGCTGGTGCCGTTATGGTAGAACGTCTTGCCGCCGAGGTAGTTCGCGGTGAGGTCGGTATTGTTGAGGTCGATCCCGGTGTCGATCATCGCAATCTTGGACTTGGTGCCGTTCGTGTACGAGAACGCGTTGGGGAAACCGTCGGCGAACAGATACCATTGATCGACGTTGTTCGCGTGCGTGTCGTTCGGAATCGTCGCGGCGCGGGCAAGCGGGAAGCGCACGTGAACCGGAAACACGTCCGCGACGCCGCTCTGGGTGCGGAGCTTGGCGGCGAACGACGCGGCGTCCATGCCGGCGGGGACCGAGACGAAGCGCTCGTACGAGCCGGCGACCGTCGATATCTCCGCGCCGCCGGTGACGCCTTCGCTCGTCGCGATCTGCTGGGCGCGCGCGCGCATCTGCGTCGCGGTGCCGCCGAAGCGCACGAGCACCTGTCCCGTCGCGACGCCGGCGCCGCTGAAGCGGCGGATGCCGCGCTGCGTCACGTCGGCGCCGCGCGTCGCGGACGTCGTTGCGCGGTGCACGGACTGCAGCGAGCTCGCGAGGATCGAACCGGTCGAATCGCCGGCCTGGTTGTAGAACAGCGTGTGGTTGCCGTTGAGCTGCTGCGAGATGCTCACGACGTACGGGCTGCTTTGTTGCGGCGCGAACACGTAGTTCCACGCGTGCGGCGCGCTCTGCGGCGTGTCGGTCGTCTGCGTGACGCCGGTGAAGTACACGCACGTCGTGGTGGTCACCGACGGGTCGACGCGCTGGACCGTGATCCCGCTGGGATTCGACTGGAGCGTGTAGGTGCTGCCGCTCGACTGCGGCGAGAGCGTCCGGCACTGGGGGTTGGTGGTCGGCGTCGCCGTGGGCGTCGGCGTCGGCGTCCCGCCCGGCGGCACGGCGCCGCCCCCTTTGCCCCCGCCGCTGCACGCAGCGACGGTGGCTGCCGCAAAGAGCGCCAGGAGCAGTGAAATCGGGCGGTGGGTCATGCGCATCGCTTTCGTGGGGAACGCCGGTCTAAGCTTGAACGCCGGTTTGAGCGTGAACGTCGCGTTCGATCCGGCGCCAGATCAATCCAAGCGCCGCGACCGTCGCGCGTTCTCGTATGTCGGCTCGGTCGCCTGGAAACGTGAGCCGGCGCGTCTCGATCTCACCGTCTCCAAATGCCAGCGCGAACCACACCAATCCAACGGGCTTTTCCTGGGTTCCGCCTTGGGGCCCGGCGATCCCGGTCGTCGCGATCACAACATCGGCCCCCAGACGCTCGCGCGCACCGCGCGCCATCGCGACCGCCGTGTCCTCGCTGACCGCACCCGCCGCGTCGAGTGTGCGCTCCGGTACGTTCAGAAGCGCAATCTTTACGTCGTTCGCATATGCGACGATCGCGCCGCGGAACGCCGCCGAGGCGCCGGCGGCTTCGACGATCGCGTCCGCGACCGAGCCGCCGGTGCACGACTCGGCGGTGCCCAGCGTCAGCCCGCGCTCGGCGAGGCGGCGCACGATCGCGGCCGACAGCGTCGTGTCGTCGTCGCCGTAGTAGCCGCCGCCGATGCGTCTGCGGAGCTCCTCGGCCACGGGCGTGATCATCGCCTCCGCACGCTCGGGGCTGCCCGCTTTCGCCATGATCTTGACGTCGACGCGGCCGCCGTGCGCGAGCATAGCGATCTTCGGGTTGTCCAGCGTGCGGAACAGATCTTCGATCTTGCTGTCGAGCGCCGACTCACCGATTCCGACGGTGTGCAGCGTCTTGGTGTAGATGGCGTCGCGCAGATCGAACCGCCGCACCAGCCACGGGATCAGCCGTTCCGCGAGCATCGGCTTCATCTCGCGCGGCACGCCGGGCATGCACGCGACGAACTTGCCGTCGTCGCGCAGCGCGATAAAGCCCGGCGCGGTGCCGTGCGGGTTGTCGAGCACCACGCAGCCTTCGGGCAGATACGCTTGGCGGCGGTTGTTGTCCGTCATCGGCCGCCCGAACGATTTGAAGCGCTCCTCGATCGCGCGCAGCGACGGCTCGTGCAGCACGAGCTTCTTGCGCACCGCGCGCGCGACGGCGTCCTTGGTGAGATCGTCGACGGTGGGACCGAGCCCGCCGGTCGCGATCGCGCCGTCCGCGCGCTGCAGCACGTCCTCGAGCATCGCGGCGAGCCGGTCCGCGTTGTCGCCCACGGAGTGCTTGGCGTAGACGTCCACGCCGTGATCGGCGAGCGCGTGCGCGATGTGGACGCTGTTGGTGTCGATCAGGTGGCCGAGAAGAATCTCGGTTCCGATCGTCACGATCTCGGCGGACGCCATGCTGCGGGATTCGACGCGCCCGCGCGCTCACCGCTCGATCAGAACGCGCCGGCCAGGTCGGACGCGTAGGGATCGACGTGCGTCATCCAGCCGTAGACGTTGTCGAGAAACACGCCGCCCGCCGCATCGCACGCCGCGCGCGTCGTGATGCTGCCGCCGAACCCGAACGGCGCGCGCTCGGCGTGGGTGCGCAGCGGCGGCGCGTCCTTGTGCGGTACGCAAATGTTGCGGTGGCTGTGCCAGTGCCCGAGCGCCAGCGGGATGCGCTTGTCGAGCTCGTCCATGGACGCGGTGATCGGCGCCGTGAACATCACGCCCGCGAGCTGGAAGCCGGTCGCCGTGCGCCGGTACAGGATCGCGGCCGGCGCTTGCGGATCGAGATGATCGTGGTTCTTCGCGAAGTTCTGGTACTTGAAGAAGTGCTTGAGCGAGCCCACCGGCACGTCGTCGCCTTCGCGCAGATAACCGTCGCGCTCGGCGGCCGCGGG
>JAXDMB010000457.1:0-14860 GCA_034666325.1 Vulcanimicrobiota bacterium | reverse complement strand
CGCGTGCACGGGGCGGTATTCGGAGCGGTCGACCTGCGAGAGGAAGCGGTTGGGTGTCCGCGCCTCCCGCGTCGTCGTCACTTCTCGTGGTGGGGTCGCAGGGCCGCGATCTTTTCCTCGAGATACTCGAGCGCTTTGCGGATCGGGCCGTGCTCGTGCTCGGGGACGGGATGATAGTGCGGCCCCGGGCCTTCGTAGTTGGGCTGTTCTCCCGAGAGCGCGCGCTTCGTGGCGTCCGCGTGTCTCACCATCTCCTCGTAGTCGCCGCGCGCCGTTGCGTCCGCGAGCGCCGGCCCGTACGGTTTCTGGCTGCCCTGTGCTTCATCGGCCATTCTCGTCAACTCCCGCTTTGCAAGACGAAGCGCTTCACGACGAAGCGCTTTTCTAGTGTGTTGGAGCGTTATGGTAACAGGTGAACCGGCGCCGGGCAAGCGGGCGCGGCGCTCGCAGCCAGACGTTCTTCCAAAACGTCGAGCGCGCGGCGCAGCTCGTCGATCGCCGCGTCGTAATCGACGCGCTCGCTTTCGATGTCGGCGGCGCAGAACGGACACGTCGCCGTACCGGCGCGCACGTCGCGATTGCATCCGTGGCACATCACCAGCTCACGGCCGCGGTCGTTCGCGTCGCGCGGCGTGTGATCGCGCGCGAGTACGCCCGTCTCCCGCCCGTCGCGCGTCACGACGCCCAGCTCGCGCCCGTCCTCGCTTTCCACGACGATCTCGAACAGACCGCGGTCGAACGAGTTCCCCGGCGCGGACTCCACCTGCCGCAGCGTCTCGCGCAGCCCTTGCCGTTCCAGCGATTCCGCGCGGTGGTGGCAGTACGGGTTGTTCCCCGCGCGCTGCAGGATCGCGTCGGCCATCCACGTGCAGCCGGCTTTGCACACGTCCGCGTAATAGCAGCTGCCGCAGAAACCCCACAGGCTGTTCGCGCCCGCGCCGTCGCGCGTAAATCCAAGCTGCGGCTTCTCGTACCAGATCTCGGTCAGATCGACGTCGCGCGCGCTGCCGCCGCCGTACACGGTGGTCGGCAGCGACGGACAGCCTTTGATCGTTCCGTCCGCCTCGATGCCCATCGTGTTCTGCCCGGCGGAGCAGCCTTCGAAATAGATGTCGCCGCTGCCGTCGCCGCGCAGCTCGCGCTCGTACGGGCCGAAATAGCCGACGTTGTTCGCGAGCTGCAGCTCGATGCCGTGGCGAACCGCGCGCCGGCGCAGCGCCGCGAACTTGGGCATCGCCTCGCGCATGCGGTACGGCTCGATCAGCATTTTCCAGCGCTCGCTGGCGCGTCCCATCGGAACCGTCATCCCCATGACCCACGCCGAGATGCCGGTGTCGATCAGCACGTCGAGCAACCCGTCGAGCTCCTCGAGCGATCGTTTCGAGATCGTCGTGTTGACGCCGGTCGCCAGACCCAGCTCGCGCGCGCGGTACAGCGCCGAGATCGCCGCGTCGAACGATCCGCGCACGCCGCGCAGCTCGTCGTGCCAGCCGGCCAAGCCGTCGATCGAGATGCCGAGTCCTTTGAGTCCGGCGTCCTTCGCGGCGCGCAGCCGTTCTTCGGTCAAATTGCGGCCGCCGCTCTGCATCGTGCACTCGATGCCGGCAGCGCTGATCGCCGCGATGATCTGCGCGAAATCGCGGCGCAGATATGCTTCGCCGCCGATCAGCGATATCTCGCGCGTGCCGAGCGCCGCGAGGTCCGCGACGATCTGCAAGCATTCGTCGGTGGACAGCTCACCGGTGCGTTTGCTGCCCGCGCGCGAGCCGCAGTGCCCGCACTTGAGGTCGCACGCGAGCGTGATCTCCCAGACGACGTGGACCGGGCGGTACGTCGCGCGATCGTGCTCGGTGACGTACCGATTCGGACGCGGCGTACCGCTCGTCACGCTCATTTTGCGTGATGCTGCAGTTTCGAGAGCGCGTTCTCGAGGTGCTTGAGCGCTTCTTGCACGTCCGAGCTCTGGTTCGGCGGGATCTCGCCCTTGCGCTGGTGCGCTTGATCGACCACGCTTCGCACCTGGCCGTGCAGCCACACACCGTAGAGTGGCTGGAACTTAGCGGCGTCCGTCATCTCGCGCGGCCGCTACTTTGCGTGATGGGCCAGTTTTTGCAGGGCCTGCTCGAGCGCCTTGAGCGCTTCTTGCACGTCGGCGCTCTGCTCCGCCGGAATCTCGCTCTTGCGCTTGTTCGCTTGGTCGAGGATGCCTTTGATCTGGCCGTGGACCCACACTCCGTACAACGCCTGTACTTTACCGGAACCCGAGCCCGATGCACCATAGGACATGATAATGCTCCTTTTCAACGTTCCCCGAGACGTGATGGGGGTCGCTCCTCTTGCTTGCGAAAGCGGCGGTTCCTCCCGTCCCCGGCCGGCTGCAACCATCGCTCGTGACGTCCGGTACTACGCGCCGAGAACGCGTTGCCGGCGGAGGCGCTCGCCCTCCAAGCCCGGATCGAATCGATGCTCGCTCAGGCGGAGACGCTGCTCGCTCAAGGCGGCAGCGACGAAGCCGCCTACGCGTTGCGCGAGACGGAGCGCCGCTATCTGCCCGACACGATCCGGGCGTTCGAGGACATCCCGCCGGCGCGCCGCGACGCGACCGCGGCGGAGATGCTGGTGCAGCAGCTCCGCCTGCTGGAGCGCGCCACCGCGCAGCGCCTGGCCGTGCTCGCGGAGAGCGCGCAGACGGCGCTGGCCGCGAACGGCGCGTTTCTGAGCGAGCGCTTCGGCCCGATCGACGCGCTGCCCGCGACGCCGCCCGTCGAATTCGTCGATCCCGCCACCGCGCCGCCGGCCGTGCTCGTGCGGCGCCTGCTCGAGCGCCTCGAAGCCGACAGCGGGCCGAATCCCACGGCGATCCTGGAGCGCGCGGCGGTGCGTCTGGCGGCGGCTTTCCCGGCGATCGCGACCGTCCGGCGGGGCGGCTTCCTGGGCCGCGGCTCCGTCGAGGAGGTCGCGCTCGACGTGCCGCGGATGGGCGACGTCCTGCGCTACGCGCTCGTCCGGACCCCCCAAGGGGACGTCGAGCCCACCGTGACGCGCTACCTGCGCGGCATCAAAAACAAGACGCTTTTCGTGGGCATCGGCGAGTGGACGAACGGTCTGATCGCCGATCTCGCCGCGTACGTCGACCGCGAGCGCGGCGCGCGCGAAGTTCTGGCGCGGCTCTTCCGGGAGAACCGCTAGCCCGGGCGAAGCGCCCGTCATGGAAACATCGACCGGACGACCCGGTACCACGCCGCGATGAGCTTCTTCGGAATCGGCAAGAACCAGCCGCAGACGGAAGTGCGCACCACGCAGGGCGGCGTCCCGCTCGACGCGGTCTCGCGCCTGCGCCGGATGCGCGGCGAGGGCGGCGCGCCGCTGTTCACCAGCGACCTCTCCGTATCCGAGTTCGTGCTGCTCGAGCAGATGGAGTGGCGCCCGCTCGGGCTCGTGCTCGGCAGCTCCATCTACCACGTCGGGATCCAGTACGGCAACTTCTACCAGAACCAGGAGCTGCAGTACCTCACGGCCGCGATGTACGAAGCGCGCGATCTCGCGATGACGCGCATGGAAGAAGAAGCCGACGTGCTCGGCGCGGACGGCATCGTAGGCGTGCGGCTCGAGGTCGGCGGCTACGACTGGGCGGAGAACGCGCTGGAATTCACCGCGATCGGAACAGCCGTGAAAGCGCCGCCCGGCGACACGCCGTGGCGCACCCGCGACAACAAGCCGTTCACGAGCGACTTCTCGGTGCAAGACTTCTACAAGCTCGTCAGCTCGACGGGGTACGTGCCGCGCGAGCTCGTGCTGGGCAACTGCGTATACCACATCGCGCACCAGGGCTTCGCGCAAATGATGCGCACCATCGGCACGAACATCGAGCTGCAGAACTACACCGAGGCGATCTACGACGCGCGCGAGCTCGCGATGTCGCGCATGCAGGCTGAAGCCGAAGCGCACGGCGCCGACGGGATCGTCGGGATGCAGATCGTGGAGAAGACGCACATCTGGAACCCGCACGTGATCGAGTTCATGGCGATCGGCACGTCGGTCGAGAAGCGCGGCGAGCCCAAGAACGTACCGCTGACGTTCCAAGTCGGCCTCAACGACTGACGCGTCATGGGCGGATTCGGCGACTTGTTCGGCGGCTTGGCGGAGCTCTTCGGTGAAGGAGCCGTCGAAGGCGTGGCCCACGGCGCCGCCGAGGCGATGTCCGGCGACTCCGGGGACGACCGCGTCGCGGAAGCGCGCACGCGCTATCTCTGCGGCGGGCCGCGCACGCTGAACATCAACGACATCTAACGTATTCCAGGAGAGATTCCGTGCCCGACGACGCGCTCGCAGCCCCGATGCTCACGCCGCCCGAACCTGTCGCTGCGGTCGCGGCGTCCGACGCGATCGGAAAAGTTCCCGTGCCGCCCGACCAGCGCGCGAAGCTCGACGCCGACGCCGCGAAGCTCGCCAAAGAGATCGCGAGCCTGTCGCCCGACAGCGACGCGTTCAAGGAGCGCGTGCGCATGCTCGAGGCGCTCGCGAACACGGAGATCACGCGCTCGGCGAGCGTGTCGAACCGCATGCTCGACCGGCCGACGCGCGCGATGGCGGCGCTCAGCGAAGGCTCGCCGGTCGCCAAGACGCTGCTCGATCTGCGCGGCACCGTGGAGCGGCTCGATCCGGGCCGTCAGGGCGACTTGTTCGCGCAGAAGAAGTTCCTCGGGATCATTCCGTTCGGCAGCAAGATGCGCGACTATTTCCGTGGCTACGAGTCGTCGCAGGACCATCTGAACGCGATCATCGAGAGCTTGCGCCGCGGCAAGGACGAGCTGATGCGTGACAACGCCGCGATCGAGGTCGAGAAGACCAACATGTGGACGCTGATGGGCGACCTCGAGAAGCACGGCTACCTCGTGCGCGCGCTCGGCAACGCGGTGGAGAACGAAGTTCAGGCGCTGCAGACGAGCGATCCGCAGCGCGCGCGCGCGATTCAGGAAGAAGTGCTGTTCGCCGCGCGCCAGAAGCAGCAGGACATCGCCACGCAGCTCGCCGTCAACGTGCAGGGCTACATGGCGCTCGACTTGATCAAGCGCAACAACGTCGAGCTGGTCAAAGGCGTCGACCGCGCCACCACGACCACGGTCGCCGCGCTGCGCACCGCGGTGATCACCGCGCAGGCGGTGTCCAACCAGAAGCTCGTGCTCGACGAGATTACCGCGCTGCAAACCACGACGTCCGATCTGATCCTGTCGTCCTCGCAGATGCTCAAGGCGAACGCGACGCGCATTCAAGAAGGCGCGTCCAACGCGACGATCGACGTGAACAAGCTCAAAGAAGCGTTCGCGAACGTGCGCGCGACGATCGACGGCATGTCGGAATACCGCGTCAAGGCGCTCTCGACGATGGAGCAAACCGTCGACTCGCTCAACGAGGAAGTGTCCAAGGCGAAGACCTACCTCGCGACGCGCCGTGACGTCACGGCGCTGCCGCCCGCCGGCGACCGTGCGGTGTCCGATATGGGAGGCTTGTGAGCAGGTCAGCCCAGCCCGATGCCGTTGCGCGCCAAACCGGCGCAGCGCGCGCAGCGGCCGGTGATCACGAGCGTCGCGTCGACGCCGGAGTAGCGGTGGTCCTGGGCGACGGCCTGCGCGATCGACACCACTTGCGGGGCGGGGACGTTCGCGATCTCACCGCACGCGACGCAGACGAGATGATGGTGCTTGTCGAGCGCCGCTTCGTACCGCGCCGCGCCGCCGTATGCAAAGACTTGCACCAGGCCGATCGCGCGCAGGATGTCGAGCGTGCGGTAGATCGTTCCGAGGCTGACCGCCGGGAGCGCCGCGCGGACGCGCTCGTGGATGGCCTCGGCGGTGAGGTGCGCGCCGTCCTCGAGCGCGCGCAGGATGGCGGCGCGCTGTTTCGTGAGGCGATAGCGCGTTTGAAGGAGTCCTGCGTCGACACCCTTCCCGTCGGTCACTTGCCGCCCTCCGTGCGTCCGAGCCGTCGACCCCCTTGCGTCCGGACGACCTCAGCATCGTTTGACGCTGTCCGGCCCCCATGCTACGATCCGAGGGTTCTCCCCTTCCCCGGAAACCGGTATGTGGAATAAGCTCAAGAGGCCGCTTCAAGCGGTCCTCCTGTTGGCCTTGGTCGGACTCTGCGTGTGGGCCGTCGTGCCCATCCAGAAGAAGATCCACCTCGGCCTCGACCTTCAGGGCGGCGCGCGCGTCCTGCTTCAGCTCGAGACGACCAAAGACGTCCCGAAGATCACGACCGAGGTGCAGAACCAGGTCGAGCTCGTCATCGACAAGCGCGTCAACGCGCTCGGCGTGTCCGAAGCGGTGATCTCGAAAGCCGGTTCCAACCGGCTGCTCGTCGAGGTGCCTGCGGTGAAGAACGCCGACCAGCTCGAGCAACTGCTGAAGCAAGTCGCGGTGCTCGAGTTCAAGATCGTGCCGCCGCAGGTGAGCGCGCTCGCGCGAAGCGACAAGAACTTCGCCGAGAGCACCGGCAAGTACAAGGGCAAGGGAGCGTACGAGCTTTCCGGACCGGTCGTGTACAGCGGCTCCGAGCTCAAGAGCGCGCATCCGGGCTTCGGCCAGGGCGGCGAGCCGCAAGTCGACTTCACCACCAAGGACTCGACGAAGTTCGCCAAGATGACGCGCGACAACATGGGCCGCATCATGGGCATCTTCCTCGACAAGAAGTGGGTCAGCGACGCGACGATCGAGGGCATCATCTCGACCGACGGTATGATCCACGGCTCGTTCACGGAAGAGCAAGTCGCCAATCTCTCCAACGAGCTCAACGCCGGCGCGCTGCCCGTGCCGGTGACGATCATCCAGAAGGACGACGTCGGGCCGATCCTCGGCAAGGAAGACTTGCAGAAGTCGCTCGTCGCGTCGATGATCGGGCTCGCGCTCGTGCTGTTGTTCATGGTCGTCGTCTACCGGCTGCCCGGCGCCCTCGCCGACCTCGCGCTGTTCGTGTACGTGCTGATGCTGCTCGCGCTGCTGTCGGTGGCGCACGCGGTGCTCACGCTGCCCGGTATCGCCGGCTTCGTGCTCTCGATCGGTATGGCGGTGGACGCGAACGTCCTAATCTTCGAGCGCATCAAAGAAGAGCTGTGGGCGGGCAAGTCGCTGCGCGCGGCGGTGCGCATCGGGTTCCAGCGCGCGTTCAGCTCCGTGTTCGACTCGCACTTCACGACGATCGTCGGTGCGGGCGTTCTCTACTTGCTCGGAACCGGCACGGTGAAGGGCTTCGCCTACACGCTGTTCTGGGGTACCGCGTTCTCGCTGCTGACGGCAGTGGTCATCACGCGGTTCTTCATGGACCTGGTCGTGGAGAACAACCTCGTGACGTCCAAAGCCGCGTACGGCGCGGGCGGTGACGGCACGGTGGTTCGCACGCCCGCGGCGGAGGCTCGCTGATGTTTTTCCGCCGTCTCAACTGGAACGTCGTCGGGTGGTTCCGCACCGTCTCGGCGATCTCGTACGCGTTCATCATCGCCGGCTTGCTGTTCATGGGCTACCACTGGGTGAAAGACGGTTCGCCGCTTCGCCTGGGCCTGTCGTTCACGGGCGGCACCGACGTCACGGTCAAGTTCAAGCAGCCCACGACCAAGGACGCCATCGCGAACGCGCTCGCGTCGCAGAAGATCACCGACGCGCGCATCAACACGCTCTCCAAGACCGGTGAGCCGGTCGGCGAGCGGTGGACGATCGAGACGCAGACCGACATCGGCAACAACTCGGTGCCGTTCTGGGGCGCGATGGGCACCGTCGCGCCGGTCGACCGCGACGCGTCGTCGATCTCCACGGTCGGCCCGTCGCTCTCGCACGAGTACTTGCTCAACGCGATCAAGGCGCTCGTCATCGCGATCAGCATCCAGTTCCTGTACATCGCGTTCCGCTTCGGCTGGAACCTGATCTTCGGCTGGGTGTGCGTCGTCGCGCTCGTGCGCGACTCCCTGATGATGATCGGCATCTACGCGATCGCCGGCCGGCGCGTCGACGACGCGTTCCTGGCTGCGGTCCTGACCGTCATCGGCTACTCGGTGATGGACACGATCGTCATCCTCGACCGGATCCGCGAGAACGTCAAGCTGATGGACGGCAAGCCGTTCGACGAGATCGTCAACACGTCGATCCTGCAGACGATGACGCGCTCGGTGAACACGCTCGCGACGGTCGTCATCACGCTGGTCGCGCTGGTTTCGTTCGGTGGTGCGTCGCTGCAGAACTTCGCGTTCGCGCTGCTCGTCGGCATCTGCTCGGGCGGTTATCACTCGATCTTCTTCTCGGCGCCGCTCGTCGCGGTGATGCAGAAGCGCGTGTCGGCGCGCACCGGCCGCGGCATCTTCGGCCGCTCCTCGCTGGCGGGCCAGCCCAAGACCGTCGCTGCCGCGCGCGGCGCCGGCGGTGCAGCAGGCGCCGCCGCGGCGCAACGGGATCGCGAAGCGGTCGCGGCGGCACGCCGCGCGCGCCGCGAGCTGGAGCGCCAGGGCGCTTCCCGCCGCACCACGCCGCCGCCGCGCTACAAGCGCACGCGCCAAGAGCAGATCGACTACGAGAAGCTCGAGAACCGCAACTTCGGCGCGGAGCTCCCGCGCAAGCCGGAGCTCGAACCGGAAACGCACATCGCGAACGGCGAGATCGATCCGCTCGACGCGCAGGCGATGGGCCTGCACGACGAAGCGGCGGAGCTCGGTCACGAAGAGATTCGCCTGAATCTCGGCGACGACGAGCCGCGCGCGGACGGAGACATCAAGCTCGACCTCGACCACAACCCCGTCGCGCCCGAACCCGAACACAAGCCCGTTCCGTAGTATCATCGTGGCGGAGAAGAAGCTTCCGTCGCCGACGCCGTCGGAGGCCGCGTTCGAGCGGCTTCTGGCGGACTACGGAAATCCGCGTCTTTCCGGCGAGCCTGCCTCGCCGGAGGCGCGTGCGTTCCTGGACGAGCTGTACGCGAACGCGAGCGAGTATCTCGACCGCGATCCGTACGCGACGATCGGCGACGCGAGCGGTTTCAACACGAAGGTCGTCGGCGTGAGCTTCGAGGGCCGGCAAGACGTCGTGGCCGGCGTGCAGGAAGGTGCGGCGCTGGAGCTGCGCCGTCATGCCGACAACGCGTTCGATTCCAACGCGGTCGGTGTGTGGTACGGCGCGCTGCAGCTCGGGTTCTTGAAGCGCCCGATCGCCGCGCGCATCGCGCCGAACATCGACGCCGGCGAGCGCTACACCGCGGCGGTGACCGCCGTGACGGGCGGCGGCACGCGCAGCACCGGTATCAACATCTACGTGACGCGCGTGCGCGAGACGGTGCGCCGCGACGCGACGGATCGCGCGTCCGTCGCGCGGGCGGATGTGCTGCGCGCGCTGATCGGCGACCGGCAGTTGCGCGACGCGCAGCGCGAGGTGCTCGAGCGCGTGGACGTGGGCCAGAACACGCTGGCGGTGCTCGGAACGGGACGCGGGAAGTCGCTGTGCTTTCAGTTCCCCGCCGCGGTGCGCGCGCTCGAGCTGGGCCGCAAGACCGTGGTGTTGTACCCGCTGCGGGCGCTCGCGAACGACCAGTACGACGCGCTGGTGCGGCGCTTGGAGCCGCTCGGGCTGCGCATCCACCGTGCGAACGGCGCGATCGACGCGGGCGAGCGCGCCGCGCTCAACGACGCGCTGGACAGCGGCGCATGGGACATCATCTGCGCGACGCCGGAGTTCGTGCAATACCATCTCGACCGCTTCCGCAGCGAGGTGTCGCGTCCGTCGCTGATCGTGGTGGACGAGGCGCACCACCTCGCGGAGTCGACGCACCGTCCCGCGTACCAGCGCATCGGCGATTCGATCGCGGCGCTCGGCAACCCGCAAGTACTGGCGCTCACCGCGACCGCCGGCGACGAGGTGTTCGCGAAGATCCGCGCGGCGCTGCGGATCGACCGCTGGGTGATCGACCCGACCGTGCGCGACAACCTGCACGTGGTGGACGCGCGCGCCACGACCAACAAGCTGGCCTACATCGAGCGCATCGTGCGCGACGGTGAGAAGGCGATCGTGTACTGCAACTCACGCGCCGAGGCGACGAAGACCGCGGAAAAGCTGCGCGGGCGCGCCGGCGAGGGCATCGCGTTCTACCATGCCGGCGTCGGCAGCGCGGAGCGCGCGCAGGTGGAGCAGTTCTTCCGCGCGGGCGCGATCCGTGTGGTCGTCGCGACGTCCGCGTTCGGCGAAGGCATCGACCTCCCCGACGTGCGGCACGTGTTCCTGTACCACCTCAACTTCGACTTCACCGAGTTCAACCAGCAGGCGGGACGTGCGGGGCGTGACGGTGAGGACGCGTCGATCCACCTGCTGTTCGGCGAGCGTGACCGCCGCATCAACGACTTCATCATCGATCGTGCGGCACCGACGCTGGAAACGCTGCGCCGGCTGTACGCGGCGATGAAGCGGCTGGCATCAGACGGCATGCTGCACATGACGTACGCGGACGTCGCCTCCACGCTCGACTTCGACCGCGTCGACGGCAGCACGGTGTCCGCGGCGGTGCGCATCTTCGCCGATGCGGGACTCGTGGATCTGGGCGAGGACGACGACGGCCGGTACGTGCGGTTCTTGCCGGTCAGCGGCAAGGTCGACCTGACGACGACCGAACGCTACGCGGAAGGCGAAGCCGAACGTGACGCGTTCGCACGCTTCTGCGACGTCGCGCTGACGGCATCACCGGAAGTGCTCGAACAACTGATCGACCGGCCGATCTATCCGAGCAACGTACCGCTGCTGCGCTGACCGCCGCAGCGCCTGACGCGAACCGGCAAGCCAAGGTGCGTCCTCCGGCGAAGCGTTCGTAACCCCGGCAGTATCGCGACGGCCGGCGTCGCGCAAGGTCACATCGCGTCCGGGCGTCCGCAGCAGACACGGAGGTTCATTTGTCCGAAACGTGCGGCTCGACCGACGCGTGCCCCGCACGCGGTTCCGCTGAGGCCATGCTGCGTTCCGCACACCGCGCACCGGATAATCTGGCCGGAAGCGCCGGGTTCGTCATGCTGCTCGGCGCGCTCACCATGCTACCGCCGCTTTCCATTGACGTCTCTTTGCCTGGTCTGCCCGTCATCGCGCATGCGATCGGGGCGTCGAGCGCGTCGATGCAGCAGTCGCTGTCCGTGTTCATCTTTGCGTTCGGTGCGGGGCAGCTCGTTCTCGGTCCGTTGTCCGACCGCTACGGGCGGCGGCCGGTGCTGCTCGCGGGGCTCGTGGTTTTCTCGCTCGCCGGGGTCGCGTGCACGTTCGCGAACGGGCCGGCGCTCTTGCTCGTGGCGCGGTTCGTGCAAGGTCTGGGCGCGTGCGCGGGGACGATGAGCGCGCGCGCCATCGTCCAGGACGTTGCGCCCACGCGCGAGCGTGCCGCGTCGCTGCAAGCGTACGTCAGCGCCGTCACGACGGTCGCCCCGATCGTCGCGCCGCTGCTCGGCGCGCTCGTTCTCGTGACGCTCGGCTGGCGGTGGCTCTATGGCGTTCTGGTGGTTGTCGGGATCGCGTTGCTCGTCGCCGTGCTGACGCGTCTGCCCGAAACCGCGCCCGGGACGGCGGGGCGCAGGCGCGACGCGTACGTGCGCGTGCTGCGCCTGCCGCGCACGATTCCGCTCGCGCTTTTCGTGGCGTGCGCGTTCGGCGCGTACTTTGCGCTGATCAGCGGCTCGCCGTTCGCGCTCGTCGCGCAGATGCACGTCGCGAGCGCGCCGTACGCCGTCGCGTTCGCGATCAATGCGTGCGCGCTGCTCGCCGGCTCGTTCACCGCCGGACGGCTGTCGGGGCGCGTGGGCGCGGAGCGCCTTTTCGGGACCGGCGTGATGCTCGCGACGACAGCCGCCGCGGTCGCGTGCGCGGTCGACGTGCTGGCACCGACGCCGGCCGGATTCACCGCCACGTTCGCGTTGTTCGCGTTCGCGTTCGGCATCGCAAACCCGAACGCGTACGCCGCCGCGCTAGCCGACGCCGGCCCGGACGCAGGCACGACCTCGGCGGTGCTCGGCGCGACGCAAATGATCGGCGGCGCAATCGCAAGCGCGCTCGCAACCGCCCTCCCGGTGCCGCCGAGCGAGGGCATCGGCGTCACCGTCCTCGGCGCGTCACTCCTCGCCGCGCTCGCATACGTCTGGTCGCGCGGCGGCCGGCAGACACGCTAGAAGCCGCAGCTGCGCTGCGGATACTTCACGCCGTTGACGACCACCCAGCCGTTGTCCGCGCCGCGGTGCGTTGCGCAGTGGACCTCGTGGATGCCCGCGACGAACGGGCGCTGCCGATCGCTCGTGAGAAAGTATTGGCCGTACGCGGCCACGTGCGCGCCGCGGGGTGCCGTGACGCGGCCGTCCAGACCGTCATTGGTTACCACCTCGACGAGCGCCGAACGACCGCCCGCGATGGGCGCGCGCAGCGGGATCAGCTGGTGTCCGCCGTGCGCTCCCGCCCGCTGCGATCGCGACGGGCCGAACGTGGTGCCGCACACCATCACGTTGTCGATCGGGCCGCCGTCGTGCTCATCGATGAGCCGCGCGAGTTGCGCGTTCACCGCGGCATTGCACGAAGACGGCACGGAAACGTCCTTCGCGGCCGCCGAGCAGGCGCCCAGCATCCCGAGCACCGCGCTCAGCGCGCCGGCGGCGCGTACGATTTGCATACGTGCGGATTTCGACGGCGTGCGGCCCGGGCCCATCTCACGATCGGCGCCCAGGTTCCGTCCTGCGCTCGCGACAATGAGACGTCTCGTGCGGGCCTATCGGCGCTCCTCCGTCGTGGCTGTCGCCGCGTTGCTCGTGGCTGTTTCCGCCATGCTTGCCGCAGCGGGATGCGGCCCCGCGCGTCATTCCGCGGCGAACGGTCCGGCGAGCACAGTGCCGCAAGCCCATCGCCGTGCTCCGGCGCCGGCGAATCCCGACCTCGGCACGCTCACCGAGCGCTTCTATCAATACGTCGAAGGCGGTCACTGGCAGTTCGCGTACGCGATGCTGTCGGCGCGCTATCGTGCGACGCTGACGCAGGACGAGCTGAAGCGCCGGTACGAGAGCTTCGCAGACGCGGACGTCGCGCTGCGGCAGCCGCCCGGCACGGTGGTCACCGCACGTCTCGACGCAACCGACCGCACCGACCATTCGCGCAAGCTGCACGCCGACGAGACGCTGAAGCTCGCATGGGACGGCGAGCAGTGGACGATCGACGACATCGTACGGCGCCCCTAAAACGACAAACGCCGGCGCAAGCGCGCCGGCGTTCATTTTGACTCGGGTCTGCGCGAGACGTCAGCGCGCGCCTTGGCCGTAGAGCTGGTTCATCTGCTGCTGGACGGACGTCAGCGAGCCCGTGACGATCCAGGCGTTGTACGTCGACGTTCCCGCCGGGAAGGTCTGGGTGGGCGTGACGATGTCCCACTTCGAGAACTTGAACGAGCAGTTGTTGCTGATGAAGTCGTACAGCGCGAAGTAACCTGCCGATCCCGCGACCGCGGTGCTGGCACCGTAGACGCCCTGGGCCTTCGTTCCGCTCGGGTTGGAGATGATGACCCCGCCGTAACCCGTCGCCGGCACGAACGTGTACGGACCATTGGTCGTGCAGTCACCGTTGAGCGGCGGTTGCACCTGCGTCAGCGCGTTCGAGCCCGCGTCGTACGTCCAGTACGTGTTGAGGTCCGGCAGCATGTAGCCGGTGGGGATCTCCATCGATGCGCCGGGGACTGCGTTGGGCAGCGTGAGGTACGACGTCCACTTGGCGACGGGGCCCATGTTGTTGTAGTTCAGCTGAATGTCTTTGCCCATCTGAACGTCTTTGTAGACGACGACTTGATCGGCAGCGCTCGCGCCGAACGGCCGCTGATCCCAGTCGAGCGGTATGGAGCGCGTGCTGGCGCCGGTTCCCCCGCTGGTGATTGCGAACGACGCCGTCGGAGATCCGTGCACGTCTTCGAGATATTGCGAGGTGTACGGGCTGCAGCACACGCCGTCACCGGCTTCCGTCGGGTTCTGCACGAAGCTGCCGTTGTTGTAGAAGAACGCCTCTTGGATCGAACCGCCGAGAACGACATACTGCAGGCCGGCAGTGTTGTTGACGAACTCCTGTCCGTTCCACTGCCAACTCCACACCGCGCCCCCGGCGAACCGCTTCACCTGCGCCGTGATACCGCCGGCCGCGAAGGTCGCGTTCGTGCCCAGCCCGCCGCCGAAGCGCGAGTAGCCGTACCCCATCGGCCCTTCTTGCACGTACCCGAGGTTGAGGATCGCGGGGTACTCCTCGACGGGCGGCGTCGCGTGATCGCCGTTCGGCCGGGCTGGATCGCGAAAACGGTTGACGGGGTCGGTGCCGGCGACTTGGCTCGCGAACGGATAACCCATCGTCGGGCCGGTGGCGAAGCCGCCCTCGCCGGCGTTGTTCGAATCCATGTGATCGTTCAGCCAGCTCGCCCACAGGCGGTACAGCGGCAACGTGCCGGCATTGTTGAAGGCCGGCAGATACCAACTCGTCCCGTCGGAATATCGCTGCGACTGCAAACGCTCTTGCGAGCTGTTCGTGCTCATGCGGTCTTTGCCGGCGAGATCAACTTCCCAGAGAATGTTGGCGGTGATCGCCGGCAGCGAGCCGCCCAGGTCGCGCACACGGCGCTGGTTCGCAAACGCTGAACCTTGCGAAGCCGCCGTGGTGCGCCCCACGGCGTGCACCATGGTGCCGAAGAGTGATTGTTGCGAGCGAATCGCTTCCGCACCGACCTGGGCGGGCGTTTGCGCCGACGACTGCGACGTCTTGCCGGAGTTCGGAACGCCGGGGACCGACTTACCGCCGCCACCGCACGCGCTCAAGACGACGGCAAGCGCACCGGCAGCCGCGATAAGACG
>JAXDMB010000456.1:0-2722 GCA_034666325.1 Vulcanimicrobiota bacterium | reverse complement strand
CGGTGACACTTCCACGTTCGCGGAGTTCGCCGAGTCGCTCGTCCGCCACGCTCCCGGACTTCATCTCGTGATCGCGGCCCGCGACGACACCGGCCTTCCGATCCCGCGCTGGTTCGCAGACGAGCTCACCGCGATGCCGGTGGTCGCGGACGATCTGCGGTGGGGCGTCGAAGAAGCACGGAACCACGCGCGCCGATCCTCGCTCGTGTATGATGAAGGGTCGTTGAAGCGGATCGTTCGGGCCGCGAACGGACGGCCTTTCGATGTCGTGTACGCGATGCACTCCGGCCGGCCGTCAGCGGCAGCGGCCGATCCAGGCACCGCGCTCTTCCGGAGCCTTGCGCGGGATGAACAAACATATGTCGTCGAGACGAGCCTTTTCGAGCACCTCGATGAAGCCGTGTTGTCGGCAGCCGGATTCTCCGTCCATCCGCTTCTTGAAGGGAGCTCGCGACTTCGCGACTTGATCGCCACTCGTTACACGAACGGCGAATATCGTTACGACGAGGACCTGCGGCTCTACGCCCAAGGCGTCCTGCGTTCCGATACTGGATCTTTCGCGCGTGTCGCGCGGCGGACCGTCGACGCTCTCGTGGCCGCCGGACGCATTCGGGAATCACTTGAACTTGCACGCAGTGCTTCACTTCTCGACCGGGTTTCGGACGTTATTCGGGAGCACGGATTGGAGTTGGACGATCGGGGCGACATCGACGTGATCGACGCCTCGCTCGACGTGCTTCCCGACGACGCCGACGATGCGGTCATCCTGCTGTTGCGTGCGACGCGCGAAGCGCGTCTCGGGCGCACCGATACGTCGGAGGCGTGGTTCCGCCACGCGGTCGCCCGTGCCGGCTCGCGCGCCGTATCGGCGGAAGCGGCATACCGTCTCGGCCGTGAGCTCGTGCGCCGCGAACGAAGCGACGCGGTCGAACTCCTCGAACCGTATGCGGACGACGAGTCCCTCAGCGTTGCGCGCCGCTGCGCGATCGGATCGGTCCTCGCGGAGGCATATTTGATCGCGGACAGGCGGAGCGACGCGCACCGTGCGTTGAGCGTCGTGCTCGCACAAGCGGAACACCTCGACGTTGCGGCTCGGGCGCATGTCTTCACGCGGGCCTCATACGTCGAGTTCTACGGCGGCGACCGCCTCAAAGCACACCAGTATGCGACCACCGGCGCCGATCTCGCGGAAGAAGCGGACCTCTACGTCGTCGCGATCGGCTCGTACAGCGTCTTGTACAACATCGCGTACGAGGATTCCGGGCCGTCCGAGGCGCTCGTGTATCTGGAGCGCCTCGGAGAGTGCTCGATCCGCGCGGGCAACGTGGACTTCCACTTGTACGCGCTGGTCGGCGCGTACGAAGCCCACGTCGAGCGCGGCGACGTCGCGCCGCTCGAACGGCTCGATCATTCGCTGCGCGAATTCGACCTCCACTACGGAGCGGCGTCCGCGCTGCAAGGTCTGTTGCCGTGCCGTGCGCTGGTGACCGCTTGGAGCGGCGCGTTCTCGTCAGCGTACGAGCTGCTCGCCGCGAGCGGGTTTCAGCAGCATGCGGACCCGGATCGCGAAGCGCTCCGCTGGGCGGAAAT
This sequence comes from Vulcanimicrobiota bacterium, assembly GCA_034666325.1. Taxonomy (GTDB): domain Bacteria; phylum Vulcanimicrobiota; class Vulcanimicrobiia; order Vulcanimicrobiales; family Vulcanimicrobiaceae; genus Vulcanimicrobium. The sequence continues at coordinate 1,132 of JAXDMB010000456.1, read as the reverse complement.
TGCGCTCTACGCCGCAGCAGCGGGAATGGTCAAACCCGCGGAGGATGCGTTGCGGAGCTTTGCCGCCGCTTTCGCGAGCGACGGCGGGTCAACCCAGTATGCCGTGCGCGGCAGCATCATCGCCCGGCTCGCAACGTCCCTGATCGGGGCTCCGTTCGAAAGCGCGACGAACGCGGCGCCGGCGGGACGGATGGCGTCGCTCGCGCGTGCGGTGGATGTCGTGATTCGCCGGCGCGATGGATTCGCCACGGCGGCCGAACTTCTTGACGCGCTCGACGACCTGCGGCGGCACGAGCTCGCCGGGCTGGCGAAATTGATCGCGGCGCTGCCCGCGGAGCAGGTGAGTTCATGACGGCATACGCGATCGGCGCTTGGTTCGAGCCGCACGCTCCGATCCTCGCGCGCGAGCTTCGACGGCGTGCGCGCGATAGCGGCGCAACCGTGGTCGCGGATGCCATGGTCGAGTCGTTCGTAGAGCGCGTGGTCCGCGTGCGCACGGCGCACGAGCGCGACGAGCTGCTGAATTGGGTCGGTGAGTGCGCTTCCTCATATGCGGAGATCGATGCGCTGCGCCCGCTCCTCGAACGACTGCCCGAGACGCTCGCCCGAACGGCCCGAGAGCTGACACGCAGCGCGGCGCCTCCGGCCGAAGAGATCGAAGCGCTTGCAAGCGACATGCGGCGCGTGGTTGCGCAAGCATGGCGCCCACTCGTGCACGTTCCCGATGAACGGCTCGACGAGCTGGACTCGCGGATCGACGCGCTCATCGTGCGATTGGAAACGCGTGATCCGCTGAGCAGCGAACACTCGCGGGCGGTGGCTGCGTGGTGTGCCCGGTTGGGCCGCAGGCTCGGCCTCGACCCCGGCGATGTCGCCTTCGCGACGCGCTGCGGGCTGTTGCACGATGTCGGCAAGGCGCTCACGCCGCTCGAGGTCCTCAATGCACCGCGCGCGCTCGATGAACGCGAATGGCGTCTGATGCGGGCGCACGCGGCTGCGGGCGAGGCGCTCGTTCGCCAAGTCGCGGAGCTCCAGCCGTTCGCGCCCGCAGTTCGGAGCCATCACGAACGGCTGGACGGCGCGGGATATCCGGACGGACTGCGCGGCTCGGCGATCCCGCTGATGGCGCGCA
>JAXDMB010000455.1:0-15676 GCA_034666325.1 Vulcanimicrobiota bacterium | reverse complement strand
GGTGATCAGCGCTTCGGACACGCCGGCCGCGACGACCGCGGGCGTCGAGTTGCCTTTGAGCGCGATGTCCTCGAACGCCCGGATGATACCGAGAACGGTTCCGAAGAGACCGACGAACGGCGCGATGACGGCGATGGTGCCGATGACGCCGAGGTTGCGCTCGAGCGAGTTCAGGTTCTCCATCAGCGCGATGGAGAGCGCGTCCGTGATGTCGGCGCGGTTCTTCTCACCGCGCTGCAGGCCGAACTCGAGGATCTTCGGCAGCATGCCTTTGTTCTGGCGGCAGATCTTGATCGCACCCGGGAGATCGTCTGCGGCGATCCGCTGGCCGATGGTTCGCAGCAGACCCTTCGAATCGGAGTGTTGGCTCGCGAAGAACAGCAGGCGCTCGATCACGATCGCGACGGCGACGATCGACAGCACGAGCAGCATCCACATCGCGGGCCCGCCGCGCTGAATCGTTTCGAAAAAGTTTGTTATGAAATTCACGGGGTCGAGTCAAGCCTCCGAATCTTCGAGGGTGTTGGGAACCCGGCTCCAGGCCGGTCAAAAAAACGACGATTGGCGGGGGTCCCCCGACGCGGGCCTAGGTGTTGGCGGTCCCCCCATCCATTCCTACTATTTGGGGACGAGCTTCTTGAGTGCTGTGTCGATGTCGGCGTTGAGCGACGCGTCGCTGCCCGCATTGGCCTTGGCCTTTTGGAGAAACGGGATGGCGCCCTTGCTGTCGCCTTGGTTTGCCAGCGCGATCCCAGCCACGTAGTTCGCGCGCGCGTCGCTGCCGTCGATGGCGAGTGCCTTGTCGGCTTCGGCTTTCACGCGTTTCCAGTCGACCGTCGTGCCTTGCGAAAGCACGTTGGCGGCCTGCACGTACAGCACGACCGCGCGCGAGGGAACGGCCCGTGCCGCGTTCTCGAGATCGGTGACGGCTTCGTCTTTTTTGCCCGCCTGCATGGCCGCGACGGCCTGCTGGTTGTAGTACGACGCCAGCGTGTCGTCGACGCGCGTGTTCGACGGATCGCGCTGCTTGAGCTCTTTCGCCAGCGCGACGCCCTTGTCGACTTGGCCGCCGAACACGTAGGACGTCGCGAGCGACGCGTCGATCGCGTTGAGCGTCGCGGCGTCGGCGTGGCCGGCCGTGGCCTGCGACCTCGCTTTTTCGAGATCGGCGATCGCCTGCGAATATTTCTGCGCGTTCGCGTACGCGGTGCCTTGAATGTAGAGCGTGTTGACGTTCTGCTGGAGCGCGAGCGCCTTGTCCGACAGCGCGATCGCCTGATCGTTGTTCTTCGCTTTGAGCGCGTCGACCGCCGCGTCGGCGTACGCCTTCGCCGCGACGATCTTGAAGCGGTCCGGGATCGTGCCGGCGGCGTCGAAGGCCGTAGCCGCTCCCTGCGCGTCGTTGAGATAGGCGTCCGCGACGCCGAGCAGCGCGTGCCCGTCTTTGTCGCCCGGGTGCGCGCTGAGGTACGACTGCAGAATGGGCTTCGCTTCGGCGAACTTGTTCGCGCGGATCAGCGCGTTGGCCTGAACCAGCTCGTTGGCGTTCGTGCCGGAGTCGTTCGTGTTGACGACGGACGCGCCGTTGAACTTGAGCGCCATCGTGTAGAACGCGTCGATCGGTTTGCCGTCGCGCACGCCCGCCTTGTACGTGGAGTTCTTCGCGACGTCGAGCGCCGCCGCGTCGTCACCGTGATTGGTCGACTTCTGGACTTTGATCGCGCCGATCGAGGCGTTCTTGCGGACGAACACCTGGACGGTCACCGCGCCTTTTCCGGCGATCGGAACGCTGGGCACCGCTTGTTTGAGCAGCTTCGGAGGCGTGTAGAACGTCCCGGTTTGCGCGGGCGCGGCGAGCGGTAAAGAGGCGGTTGCGAGCGCGGTGAGCGCGATCGCCGCGAGCAAGCGAGAGGTTCGTTCGGCCATGGTACCTCGTGACACGGAATGGTACGGGAACTAACGCGTGACGAGGGCCGTCAGTTCCGGGGAAACCCGAGCGCGATTGGGCCGTGCTTGCCCCAACACCTGCCGCCCAGGGCTTTCAACTGCGGTTGATCGGGGGACCGCCGTGCGACCGACATGGCTCGACCGCTCAGTGGCCGGCGAGATCGGGCCGGAGGACGGTCGCGCCTTCGAGATAGACGTGCTGGATTCGGTCCTGCGCCAGGTCGGTGTTGATGTGAACCAGGACGCGGATGCAGCGCTCCAACCTCCCCGGTACCCCGATTTCCGTGAAATTCAACAGCGGCACGAGCGTCCAGCCCATGCGGCGGGCGGCCGCCGCCGGGAACTCGGAAACGAGGTCCGGCGTGACGGTGAACAGGGCCGAGGCGACCTCGTCCGGCACGAAGGCGTTGCGCCGGACGATCTCCCGCAGCAGCGCTTCGGTGGCGTCGAGGATCAGCGCGGGCTCGTCCCGCGCGACGGTCGTCGCACCGCGGATGCCGCGCAGGATCATGCCTCCTCGCCTTCGCCGGAAGCGGCGCCGCTCGCCGCGCCCGCCTCGGCCACGATGCGGTGGAGCGCCGCGCGCTCCCGGTCGGTCGCCGCGCGGACGGCGCCGGGCGCGAGCTCGCCGAGCGAGATCGGACCGAAGCGCAGGCGGACGAGCGCGAGCACGGGATGCTCAACGACCTCGAACATGCGGCGCACCTGGCGGTTGCGGCCTTCGTGGATCGTGATGTCGACCAGCGACACGTCGCGGCGCACGGCGACCACGCGCAGCTGCGCGGGAGCCGCGCGGCCTTCTTCCAGCCGCACGCCGCGCAGGATCCGCTCGACCGCGGCCGGCTCGAGCCGCCCGCGCAGCGTCGCGCGGTAGGTCTTCTCCACGCCGAACCGCGGGTGCGTGAGCACGTTGGCCGCCTCGCCGTCGTCGGTGAGGAGCAGCACGCCGCTCGTGTCGTAGTCGAGCCGGCCGACCGGGACGACGCGCGCCGTGATGCCGGCGCGGTGAACGAGATCGGCGACGGTGCGGCGCCCCTCGGGATCGCGCATCGTCGTCATCACGGCGACCGGCTTGTGCAGCACCACGTACGTGCGCGTCTGCGCGGGGCGCACGATGCGGCCGTCGACCTCGACGCGCGCGTCGTCAGCGACGCTCGTGCCGAGCTCGCGGACGACGTGGCCGCCCACGCGCACGCGTCCGGCGACGATCAGCTCTTCGGCGCGGCGGCGCGACGCGATGCCGGCCGCCGCGATGTACTTCTGCAGTCTCACTCCGCGCCTTCGCTTCGCGAAGGCGCTACGTCAGCGCCTCCGCTGTCGCTACGGCGCGAAGGTGTCGTGGAAGCCTTTTGCGCCTTCGCTTCGCTACGGCGCGTCTCCGCGCCGCTGCGCGGCGCGGAGACGCGCCCGAAGGGCGAAACAAATGTGACAACACCTTCGCGCCGTAGCGAAAGCGGAGGCGCTTCTAGACCTTCTTGAGGTCGAAAACGCTGATGAAGTCGTCGTTCGTCTTCGTCCGCGCGAGCGCCGCGTAGATGCGCTCGGACGCTTCGACCGTCGGCACGCCCGCGAGCGCGCGCCGCAGATCGGACACCTTGTGCAGCGCGATCTCGCTGAGCAGCTGCTCCTCGTACCAGTTGCCGCTGCGGATCAAGTCGGCGGGCGGATACGCGCGCGCCTCGGCGAGCTCGCGCGCGAGCACGAGATCGGCGTTCGCCGCCGGCGCGAGCTCTTCGATCACGAGATTGTCCAGCGCCGTGTTCCCCGCGTTCACCGTTGCGAGCACCGTGAGCGAACCGCCGCCTTCGACGGCGCGGGCGGCGCCGAACAAACGCTTCGCGCGCTGCAGGATCGCGCTGTCCATCAGCGCGGGGTTTCCTTTATGGTGCGACACCGCCGCGTACGCGCGCACCAGGCGCGTGAACGACGACACGAGCACGACCGCATCCTGGCCGAGCTCGGCCAGGCGCTTCGCGCGCTCGAACACGAGCTCCGCCGTGGTGACGTGGTTGTCGGGATGCTCCTCGAACGTCGTCGCGACGACTTCCACGTCGAGCGAGCGCTGCAAGTGCGTCACGGCTTCGGGGCGCTCGTCGACGAGCAGCACGATCACGTGCGCTTCCTTGTCGTTCGCTTCGATCGCGCGCGCGATGCGCACGAGCAGCGCCGCGTCGTCGGCGCGCGGCGGCGCGGTCAGCAGCGCGCGCGAACCCTTGCCGAGCGGCGCGAACAGATCGAGCGCGCGCGTCGTGAGATCGCCGCGCGTCTCGAGCACGAAGCGCTGCGAGGGCGGCTCGGCGCCGAGCTCCTCGAACACGCGCCGGTTGGCGATCGCCTCGGGCGCGTAGCCGTTCACCGTCTCCACCTTGACGATGCCGTAGTACTTCTCGTTCTCTTTGGGCCGGCGAACCTGGCCCGCCACGAGGTCGCCGCGGCGCAGCTCGAACCGGCGGATCTGCGACTGAGAGATGTAGATGTCGTCGTTGCCGACCAAGTAGCCCTCGCGGCGCAGGAAGCCGTAGCCTTCCGGCAACACGTCGAGGACGCCGTTCGCCTTTTCCAGGCCGCTGCGCTGCGCTTGCACCTCGAGGATGTGCGCGACGAGGTCGTCCTTCTTGATCTTCGTCGGGTTCTCGATCTCGAACGTCTTCGCGAGCTCGTTGAGCTCGGCTTTGCTCATCTCGCCGAGCTGCTCGGCGGAGAGCAGCGGCGGCCCGACCGGCTGCGGAAACTCCGGCTGCGTGAAGACGTCGTGCTGCTGCTGCGGGGCGTTGTCGTTGAAACGCTGGCGATTGCGCCGCGAGCGGCGGCGACGGCCGCCGTCGGGCTTGCCGTTGTGCTGGGGTCGGTTGTCGAACTGCAGCTGAGTGCTCCCTCGGGGAGACGGGGCGTCCCGCGCGACGGGGCCCACCGGCGAGGCTGCCGGGGCCGCTCGTCGGCGTGAAGCGCCGAGGAACGAGAAGATCGCACGGTTGGACCGCGCGACGCTGTGGAGTCTACCACACGCACGTCAAGGCGACAAGGCGCGCGGTCCGCTGACGCTCGGGTTTCCGGGCACGTAGAAGCGCAGCGGCTCGTGCGCCGCCTTCGTGATCCCGATGCGCGTGCTGACCGCGACCGGCAGCACGACGCCGTCGTCCGCGAGCCACAGCGCTGCGCCGGCCGCGTCCGCGGTCAAATCGGCGCCGTCGAGCTCCGGGCCGATCCCGAGCGCCCGGCAGAGGTTGCCCGGGCCGCGCAGCAGATCGCGGTCCTTCACGCCGGCGCGCCCGCGCAGCGCGCGCATCGTCTCCGTGCCGGCGACGGGCTCGCACGCGCGCACCAGCGCGGCCGCGCCGACGCCGTCGCTTTCCGCCGTCACGTTGAGGCACCAGTTGGCTCCGTAGATGAAGTAGACGTACGCGTGCAGCGGCGGTCCGAACATGGCGCGGTTGCGGGGCGTCATGCCGCGGAACGAGTGCGAGGCCGGATCGTCCGGCACGTAGGCTTCCGTCTCGACGATGCGCCCGGCCAGCAGCTCGCCGTCGCGCTCGCGCACGAGGAGCTTGCCGATCAGCGCGCGCGAGAGCTCTGACGTTCCGTGCGGCAGATCGCCGGCGCCGAGCCGCCGTGCGGCGAGAAGCGAGCTCGCATCATGCGGCGGCTTGGCTGCGGAGGGCGATCTCCGCGCGGGCGCGGTTTTCGAGATCGTGGGTTTCAATCGGTTCGCCGCGTTCGACGCGGGCGACCGCGAAGCCGTGCAGGACGCAGCGGGTCTTCACGTACGACATCGCGAGGGCCGGCGGCACGCTGCGGCGGGCGTTGAGGTCGTCGGCGACCAGCTCGTCCGCGACGCGGATCCGCACCCGGGTGAAGCCGCGGCCGCGCAGGTAGGCGCCGACCGCCGCCACGGCGGCGTACCCGAACTCGCGCCCGTCGAGCGCGGCCAGCGGGGCGGCGCTGAACGGGACCTTCACGACGGTGCGCCCGGTGCCGGTCGCGATCGCGGCGTAGGCGATCCCGTTGCCCGAGCGATCGGCGGCGTGCCCGACGGCGACGTCGGCGGAGCGGTGGCGAATGGCGGTCTGCTGCATGGCTCTTGCGATCATCCTATATCGAACGTGTGTTCGAGTCAAGTCAAGCTGCTCGCGCGGCCAGCACCTCCCGGTAGAGCTCGAGGATTCGCCGCGTTTGCATCTCCACGGTAAACCGTGAGAATGCCAAATGTACGGCACTCTGATCGTGCCCGGTCGCCAATGCGTCTCGCAGCGCGGCGGCCATCGCTCCGGCGTCGGGCGCCACGATCCGGCCCGCCTCGCCGAGCACGTCGCGCGACGCCTCGCTGTCCGCGGCCACCACGGGGAGCCCGGCGGCGAGCGCCTCGGCCAGAACGAGGCCCTGGGTGTCGGTGGTCGAGGGGAACACGAAGGCGTCGGCCGAGGCGTACACGTCCGGCAGCCGCTCGCGCCCCAGCGCGCCGGTGAAGCGCACGCGGTCCGCGACGCCGAGCCGCGCCGCGCGCTCCTCGAGCGCCGCGCGATGCGGTCCTTCGCCGACCACCGCGAGCCGCAGCTCCGGCATGCGCGCGAGCGCGTCGAGCGCGAGCTCGACGTTCTTCTCCATCCCCAGGCGCGACACGACGAGCGCGAGCGGCGCGCCGTCCGTCGCACCGAGGCGCGCGCGCACGAGCGCGCTGCGCCGGCCCGCGGCGAAGCGCTCGACGTCGATCGCGCTCGGCACCACCGCGATCGGGGCGTGCACGCCGAACTCGCGCAACAAGCTCTCCATCGCGTTCGTCGGCACGATCACCGCATCGGCGAAATTCGCATACCGGCGCGTCAATTCCACCATCGCGCGCTCCGTGGTCGCGCGGTCGAACGGCGCGTAGTGCGCGTACGCGTCCAAACGCGTGTGGTATGTGAACACGAGCGGAATGTTGCGGCGCCGCGCGTACGACGCGCCCATCCAGCCCGTGACGAACGGCGAGTGCGCGTGCACGAGATCGATGCCGCGCACGCGCCGCCGGTCGTCGGCGTTCAAGTAGGGCACGCACAAGCGATACGCGGTCTGCGTGGGAAGCGGCAGCGACGGAACGCGCACGACGTCGCTCGCGTCGTCGACGAAATGCGGAAAGTGCGGCGCGACCGTCGTCACGTCGACGCCGTGCGCGCACAAGCCGTCGCGCAGCGCGTCGATGCTCGCGACGACGCCGTTCACGATCGGTCTGTAGCACTCGGTGAAGAAGCCAACGCGCACGGGACTCCTGGCATTCGCCGCCGGGCCACGGCTCCATCGTGGTTCCGGCCACCTTTCCGCGCGTATCAGAAGGCCCGCCCTCTTTCCTACGACCATCGTATTTGACGGGGCGGAAACAGTCGTGTTACCTTACCGAAGTTCACCAGAGCCCTTCGGGTTCTGGGGGCATTCGACCGAGCGCCCGAGCCATTCGTGGCATGGGAACACCGCTCGCCGACCACCGCTACGACGTCGAGTGCGAACCATCTCCGCACGGGTCTATGACCCGGGCTTGCTGGAACGCACCCTCCGCACGAGAAAGGAGTCGGACGATCCGCAACGATCTTCCATCACCGCTCGCGGCGACGGGCGTGCTCTCCCTGGGGCTGTTGATCCCGTTCGGCGCCGGCACGGTGCCCGACCGGGTCGCCAAAACGGTCGCCGCCTTCGCGGCGCCCGCCCCCGCCAAGCACGTCACGCTCGTCCACGACGGACTCTCAGAAACGATCGAAACGCAGGCCGCGACCGCCGGGGACCTCCTCGCCGAACGCGATCTGATCAAAGCCCCCGAAGACGCCTTGAGCGTCGACCCCGCCAGCCCGCTCGTCGACGGAGAGACCGTGACGTACCGGCAGGCGGTTCCCGTTACCGTCGTCGTCGACGGCACGGCCCACGCGCTGCGCTCTCCCGCAGCCACCGTCGCTGACCTGCTCACCCAGCAGGCCGTCGCTTTCGACCGTCACGACGCGGTCTCGCCCGCGCCGTCGGCCCTGGTCGAGAACGACACCGTGGTGACGGTGAAGCACGTCGACTCCTGGACCGAGACCGTCCGCAAGAAGCTGGCCGCGAACGTGGTCAAGCGCTGGGCGTTCACCCTGCCCTCGGGCAAGACCAAGGTCGTCGATCCGGGCGCGCCGGGCATGGCCGAGACGGCGTACGCGGTCACGCGCACCTCCGATCGCAAGACCGTGCGCCGCCGGGCGCTCGTGTCGCGCGTGCTGCGCGCACCGCGCGCCCGCATCGTGGCCGAGGGCATCGGCGAGTACACCGCGCTCTCCGCGCTCGCCTCGCGCGGGATCACGGGGACGCTGCGGCTGGCCAGCTCGGCGCTCTCGATGGTCGCCACCGCCTACACCGCCGGCTGCGCGGGCTGCAGCGGCGTGACCGCCACCGGCCGCGCCGCGGGGCACGGCGTCGTGGCGGTCGACCCGCGCGTGATCCCGCTCGGCACGCGCATGTACATCCCGGGCTACGGCCACGCGGTGGCCGGCGACACCGGCGGCTCCATCCACGGCAACCGGATCGATCTCGGCTTCAACTCGAGCGCCGAGGCGAACCAGTTCGGCCGCCGCCCGATCACGGTGTACCTGATCAAATAGCGGACGACAAAAAGACTCCATATTCGGACCTGGGCGCCGCCCAGGGAGGTCTCGGCGCCTCGTCCAGAGGCGGCGAGACTCATCCGCGCGCGCTGCTTGGCGCGCGCGGTATTCGCCCCAAGAAGCGTCTGGGCCAGCACTTCCTCATTGACGGCGGCACGGCGACGCGCATCGCGCGCCTGGCCGCGGACGCTCCCGGCGACCGCGTCCTCGAAATCGGCGCCGGAACCGGCGCGCTCACGGCGGCGCTGCTGCGCCTCGGCGCGGACGTCACCGCGTTCGACCTCGACCCGCAGATGGTCGAGATCCTTCGCTCGCGCGACGACTTGGCAGCAGCGGACATCCGTGAAGCCGACGCACTCGCGTTCGACTACACGGCTTGGGCCGGTGGCCGCGACTGGCGCGCCGCCGGAAACCTGCCGTACAACGTGGGGACCCCGCTGCTGGTGAAGCTGGCCTCGCTGCCGCGCCCGCCCGAACGCGTCGTCGCGATGATCCAAAAAGACGTCGCGGACCGGCTTCTCGCCAAGCCCGGAACCGGCCAGTACGGCAGCCTCACGCTCGCGATCGGCCTGACGATGCGCGCCGAGCGCGCGTTGACCGTTCCGCCGAGCGCGTTCTTCCCGCGCCCGGGCGTCGTGTCGTCCGTGGTCGTGCTGCACCGCATCGACGAGCCGGAAGTCGTCGTGCGCGACCGCGCCCGCTTCGAACAGGTCGTCCGCGCCGCGTTCGCGTACCGCCGCAAGACCCTGGCTAACTCTCTTGCACTCGCGCTCGATCTACCGCGCGAGCGCATCGCTGCGGCCATCGCCTCCCTCGCTTTGAAATCCGACGTCCGTGGTGAAGACCTCGACCTCCGCTCGTTCGCCGCTCTCGCCGACGCTCTGGCCGCCTGACGCCTTTCGCTGGTGGCGCTCGCTGGGCTTTGCCGGCGGGCTGTTCGTGGCGGCCGTCCTGCCGGCCGTGCTCGCGCTGGCGACGATGCTGCTGTTCCGCATGGCCACCCTGCAGGATCTGCGCACGTTCTCGTGGGCGGCGATCGCAAGCCAGTTCATCTCGTACGCGGCGCAGCTCGTCGTGATCGTCGCGTTCCTTCCGCGCGTCGCGCAGCGCCCGCTGCGCGCGCTCGGCCTGCGCGCCCCGCGCGCGAGCGATCTCGCGTGGGGCGTCGGCGGCGCGGTCGTGATGATCCTCGCGGCCACCGTGACCGCGGCGCTGCAGGAAACGGTGTTCCATCTCAAAGCGGACGAGGTGCAAGTGCAGATGCTCCGCGCGACGCACGGTTCGGCGCTCGCCGGCTTCGTGATACTCGCGTGCATCGCGGCTCCGTTCTTCGAGGAGCTGATCTTCCGCGGGTTCGTGTTCAACGCGCTCTTGCGCTACATGCCGGTCGCCGCCGCGGTCGCCGTGTCGGCGCTCGTGTTCGGCGGAATCCACTGGCAGCCGGGAAACGCGGGTGCGCTCGTTCCGCTGATGGCGGGCGGCGCCGTTCTCGCGCTGGTCTACTATCGCAGCGGTTCGCTGATCGCGTCCATGATCACGCACGCGTGCTTCAACGCGTTCACGGTCGTGCTCGTGCTGGCGTTTCACCAGAGCTGAGCGCGCTGGTCAGCGGCGCACCGGGACGCCGCCGCACAGCGTGCCGTTCGCCGGCCACGCGCCGAAACCGAGCGACGCGAAGAACGCGCCCGCATCCTTGTCGTACGCCGGGCAATAGCCCGTCTCGTGGGGGTCGTACTTCGCCAGAACGACGTGCGGGTTCGATGCGGCGACCACGTACGCGCCTTCTTGCGGGCGGCGTATCGTGACGTCGTTCGGCGACGCGCGCAGCGCCGCGGCCGCCGCGTACGCGGTGCGGTCGACCACGTACGGCCAGCGGCCGATTTTCAGCACGGTGTCGTTGAGAAAGAGCGCGCACAGGATCGCGCACGCCAGAATCGGCGTCGCGCTGCGCGGGTGCTTCGCCACGACATAGGCCGCGGCCAGGGCGGTCGCCGCGACGATCGGCGCGGTCCAATGCGTTCCGGTGCGTGCGATCGGGTACGCCCACGGCAGGTTGAAGACGAGCTCGGCGGCGAGCGGTGCGGCGAGCAGCAGGCGCCGGCGCAGCAGAAGCGGGGCGAACGCGAACGGCGCGAGCAATGCCGCGAAGAACGCGAGCTTCTGCAGCGGGTCGTCGATGCGCAGCGCGTACCCCGGAAGCGACGGGTGCGCGTTCGCCAGGTGCTCCACGACCACGAACGCGATGCCGTTCACCACCGCCAGCGTCGCGATCGCGACGCCGATCCGGCGGTCCCACCACAGCGCGCACGCCGCGCCGAACCACGCGAGGAACAGCGCCTCGTCTTCTTTGAGGCCGAGCAGCACCTGCGCGACGATCAGCGCCGGTATCAGCGCGCGGCGCCGGACCGCGATCGCGCCCAACGCGGCGAAGAGCGGCACGAAGACGTTTTCCAGAAAGTTTCCGTACGCGATCCCCTGCGCCGACGGCGACAGCAAGTACGCGATCGCGACGATCGACGCGCCGCGCGCAGTCGCGCCGCACTGCCGCGCGAACGCGCAGATCGCGAGCGCGGCGCCGGCGATCGCGAGCACTTGCACCACGAGCAGCGTCTGCGCGTACGGAAACACCGCCATCAGCGGCACGAGCGCCAGCAGCGCCCACGAGTCGTGGACTTGCAGATGCGGGCGGTACTCGGCGCCGTTCCACGAGCCGCGCCCGTGCGCTTCGCCGACGAGCCATTGCACGAACGTGCCGGTGTCCGCACCGTAGCGCAGCGCGTAGAGCTTGTTGAGGTCGAGCGCGACGTACACCACCGCGAAGATCGCGGACGCGATGACCACGGCGCGCGTCGGCATCACGCGCCCGGCACGCGGCGCGGCGCCGTGCGCGCGGCCAGTGTTTCGTCGACGATCGCGCGCAGGCGCGCGATGAAGCGTTCGGGGCGGAACAGTTCCGCGTGCGCGCGCAGCGTCGCCGGGTCGTAGCGAGCCGGATCGAAACGCCGGATCGCTTCGGCCAGCGAGCGCGGCGTGGGCTCCTGGAAGAACGCGCCCGTTTCGCCGCCGGCGATCGTCTCCAGCGCTCCGCCGGCGGCGTACGCGATTGTGGGGCGGCCGGCGGCGGCCGCTTCCAGCGGCACCAGCCCGAAGTCTTCTTCGCCGGGCAGGATCGCCGCGCGCGCGTCGCCGACCAGCACGTTTCGCGCCGCGTCGTCCACGCTGCCGTGAAAGGTCGTTTGCGTGCCGAGCGCGAGCGCTTTGAGGCGCTTCTCGTCCGGTCCGCCGCCCACGACGTGCAGCGGGACGTTCGCGAGCGCGCACGCGGCGATCGCGAGATCGACGCGCTTGTACGGCAACAGCCGCGAGACGACGATGTAGTAGTCGCCGTTGCCCGCGCCCGGCGTGAAGCGGTCGACGTCGACCGGGCACGGGAGCACGTCGGCGTCGCGGCCGTACCAGCGGCGCACGCGGTCCGCCACGTTGCGCGAGTTCGCGACGAAGCGCGTGGGGCGCTGCGCGGCGCGCACGTCCCACGCGGCGAGCCGCCGGATGAACGGGCGCGCGAGCGCACCGAGTCCGAAACCTCCGACGTAGCGGGCTTCGTCGAACACGAAGCGCGAGACGGTGTTGATGTAGCTGACGTGCACGGCGTCCGGGCGCGTGATCACGCCTTTCGCCCAAGCCGTGGTCGACGAGATCACGAGGTCGTATGCGGAGAGGTCGAACGATTCGATCGCGCGCGGGTAGAGCGGTGCGTACGCGCGGAACGCGCGCTCGCGCAGCGGCAAGCGCTGCAGGAACGACGTGCGCACGCGTTGCGGCGGGATCAGATCGCCGACGGCGCGCTCGTCGTACAGCGCGGTGTACACCGGCGCGTCCGGCCACGCGTCCGCGAAGTGCGCGAAGACGCGCTCCGCGCCGCCGCGCTGATTGAGATAGTCGTGGACGAGTGCGGTGTTCACCGGTTGGCGGCGCGGCTTCGCCGCGCGGGACGGTGGTTCAGCTACCGCTCGTGCGCGGGATGATCAGCGCCACGTCGAACTTCTGAAAGTACTTCTTCGCGACGCGCTGCACGTCGGCGGCCGTCACGCGCGAGATCGCGGCGGTCACGTCGTCCGAGGCGTCGGCGTCCAGGCCGCGCGTCACGGCGTTGCCGATCGCGGACGCGCGCTCTTCGAGCGACAGCGACTCGAGCGCCCACGCGCCGCGCGCGGTTTCTTTGTAGCGGGCCAGCACCGGCGCGGCGACGGGCTTGGCGGACACCGCTTTCACCACCGCCGAGATCGCTCCGAGGCCCACTTCCGGATCGACGCGCGCGCCGTTGATCCACAGCACGAGGTGGGCCGGTGCGGTGTCGTAGCCGTAGAGCGTGTCGGCCGGGCGCAGCAGCGGCGACGGCGTGATGGCGCTCGTGCGGTCGAACACGCTGCCCAGAAGCGCGCGCATCACCAGCGTGGCCGCGAAGTCGCGCTCGCCGAGCGCCGGTGCGGCGAAACCGAGCACAACGTACGGCGCGCCGACGTCGCGGTGCGTGACGATTCGTTTGGGCTGCGCGGCGAACGGCCGCGTGGCGACGGCCGCCGCGGGTGCGGTTCCGGCGGGGAGCGCCTCGACGAGCGCGCGGCTCGCGGTCGCCGTGGCTTCGCCGGTGCGGCCGACCGCGGTGACGACCGCGTCGCCGCGGTGGTACCACGTGTCGTAGAAGGCCTTCGCGTCGGCGGGCGTCAGGGACGCCAGCGCGGTGGGGCTGCCCAGAGCCGGCAAGCCGGCGCCGCCGCGATAGTACGACGAGCGCAGCATCGCGCGGCCGACCAGGCGCGGATCGCTCTCGTCGTCGGCGATCCGCTCGGCCAGCGCCGCGCGCGCCGCGGTGAGGGTCGCGGCATCGAACGCCGGAGCCGCGAGGGCGTGCGCCACGAGCGGCGTGATGGCGGCGAGCGAATCCGGCGTGCCCTCCACGTAGAAGCGGACGGTCTGCGTGCCGACGGCATAGCCGATCGAGCCGCCCCGGTCGTTCACGGCATCGGCCAGCGGCAACGCCGGCGCGGACCCGGTGGCCGTGCCGGCGGCGGGCGTGTGCAGCACCGCCTCGGCGACGAGCGCCGCGAGACCGTTCTGCGCGGTCGTCTCGCGGTCGAGCCCGGCGCGAACGAACAGCTCCACCCCGGCCAACGGCACCCCCGGATCGGCCCGAACATAGCCCCGCGTCCCGCCGAGATCGATCACCGCGGTCCGCGGCGCCGCAGCCGCGGCCGGTACCGCGGCGGTCAGCGTAGCGGCCGTGAACGTGAGCGCCAGCAGGGCCGCGCGCGACGAGCTCACGTTCGGGCGCCTTTCGGTTCCGGCGCCTTCTTCATGGTGACGACCGCCGGGGCGGGGGTCAGGTACTTCGCGGCCGTTTGCGCGACCGTGGCGGGCGTGAGGCTTGCGGCCAGCGTGAAGTAGCGGCCTTGAATCCCGCCTTCGGCCGGCGCGTATGCCGCGTCGCCTTCGACCGTGTACCAGCCGTACGTGTCGGCGGCGTCCGCCGGGGTCGCGAGCTGGCCCAGGATCCGGTAGGTGAAGCCCGCGCGGGCGGCGGCGAACGCGGCCGCGCTCAGCGGTTTGGCGGCGTCCGCGATCGCCTTTTCGACGATCGGGCGCGCCGCCGCGGCGTCGTCGCCGGTGATCGTCACGAGAAACACGCCGGGGTCGTGATACGTCACGAACTTGCCGGTAACCGTGGCCTTGCGCGTGCCGAGCGCCTTGGACACGGTGCCGGTCTTGGGCGCGAACAGGACGTCCGCGAGGAAATCGAGCGCGGTCGCGTCGGCCTCGGCGGTGATCGGCGGGCCGACCCAGCCCAGGCCGGTGCCCACGAGGTTGCCCTCGCGCTCGAGCGGCGGCGGGGCGGCGCGCGGCGTCTGCGGGGCGGCGGCCTCGGCGGTCGACTGCGTCGCACCGGCGCGGCTGGCGACGCTCGACAACACCGAGCGATCGACGTTGCCGGTGAGGACGAGGATCGCGTTGGCCGGGCGGAACGCCCGCTCGGCGAAGGACCGCACCCGGTCGAGCTTGATGTCGGCCACGGTGCGGGCCGAACCGATCGTCCCGTCGTGAAGGGGGCCGTCGGCGAAGAGGGCCGTGCCGAGCGCGTCCTCGATCGCGTCGGGCGCCAGCGAACGATAGATCGCGTCTTCAGTGGCGTAGCGCTGCGCGACCAGGAGGCCGTCCGCCGCAACCACGGGCGCGAAGAAGCTCCCGGTCATCGCCCGCACCGTCTGCACCGTGTGATCCGCCGGGACGAGCACCGTGATCGCCACGCTGTCGGGATAGGCGGCGACGCTGATGCGGCCGCCCCAGCGCTCGACGAGCTGCGCGAGCGGCGTCCCGGTGATCGGCGTCGAGGCCGTGACGGTCGCCGCCGCAAGCCGCGAAAGCCCCGGCACCGCCGTCGTTCCGAAGCCGCCCGCGGGAGCCCGGTACCACAGCGCGACCGCGGCGACCGGCTGCGCCGGGTCGGGCCGCAGCGTGTAGGCCACGCCGCTCGGCAGAACACCGCTCGCGTCCGACGGCACGGCGGCCGGCGCGGCCGGAGTTTGCGCGAGCGCGCCCCCGGCTGCCGCGCAGACGAAAAGGGCCGCGGAAACCGCGGCCCTCAGTCCCGTTCGGGGTCCGCTCACGCGGGCTCCGGGGAGATGTTCGGGGGGAAGCGCTTGGGCCGGTCCGGCCGCGCTTCGGGCTCGGGCGGCGCGGACGCTGCCACGGGCGGCTCGACCGGCGCGACGACCGGCTTGTTGGGCGGCCACTGCTTGTCGCCGAGGATCGCCAGCACTTCTTCGGTCTCGACCGTCTCGTGCTCGAGCAGCGAGTTGGCCATGCGCTCGACCTTGTCCCAATTGACCTCGAGGATCTTGCGGGCGTCGGCGTAGCAGCCGTCGATGATCTTGCGGACCTCGGCGTCGATCTTGCCGGCGATCTCCTCGGAGTAGTTGCGGTCTTCGCCGAAGTCGCGGCCGAGGAACACCTGATGGTTGCCGCGGCCGTACTGGATGAGCCCGAGCGACTCGGACATGCCGTACTGCGTCACCATGCGGCGCGCGAGCTCCGTCGCTTTCTCGAAGTCGTTCGACGCGCCGGTCGTGACGTCGCCG
>JAXDMB010000454.1:0-9446 GCA_034666325.1 Vulcanimicrobiota bacterium | reverse complement strand
GCCGTTCTACAGCGGGCGCGTCGTGTTCGAAGCCGAGCTCGGGATCGTGATCGGCAAGCGCTGTACCGGCATCGAGGAAGCCCAGGCGAACGACTACATCTTCGGCTATACCTGCATCAACGACGTGACCGCGTTCGACGTGCTCAGCGCCGATCCGTCGTTCGCGCAGTGGGCGCGCGCCAAGAGCTTCGACACGTTCGGCGTGTTCGGGCCCGTCGTCGCGACCGGGCTCGATCCCGACGCGCTGACGATCCGTGCCGTGCTCGAGGGTGAGGAGCGCCAGAACTATGCCGCGAGCGACATGCTGATCAAACCGGCGCGGCTGGTGAGCGCGATCTCGCGCGACATGACGCTGATGCCGGGTGACGTGATCGCGTGCGGCACGTCGGTCGGTGCGGGGAAGATGAAGCCGGGCAGCGCGATCGAGGTGACGATCGACGGTATCGGCACGCTGCGGAACCGCTTCGAGTAGCGGCCGGCATGCGCATCTGCATCATCGGCGCCGGCGCGATCGGCGGCATGCTGGGAGCCGGTCTCGCGCAGGCGGGCGAGACGGTCACGTTCATCGAGAAGAACCGCAGGCACGCGGACGCGATCCGCACCAACGGTTTGCGCGTCGAACGCGACGGCGAGACGACCGTCGCGCGCAACGTCGCGGTCACGGAGAGCTTCACGGAGCCCGGCGAGCAAGATCTCGTGATCGTCGCCGTGAAGGCGCACTATATTCCGTCGATCCTGCCGGACATGCGCCGGCTGTTCGGGCCGCGGACGATGGTGATGACGGTGCAAAACGGCGTGCCGTGGTGGTATTTCTACCGCAGCGGCGGCCCGTACGAAGGCCGCACCATCGCGGCGGTCGATCCCGACGGCACCATCGACCGCAACATCGAGCGCGAGCGCATCGTCGGCTGCATCGTGTATCCGGCGGGCGAGGTGACGGCGCCGGGCGTCGTGCACGTCGTGGAGGGCAACCGGTTCTCGGTGGGCGAGCTCGACGGCTCGCACAGCGAGCGCATCGAAGCGCTGTCGCAAACGCTCGTGCGCGCCGGCTTCAAGTCGTTCGTGCTGGACGACATCCGCTCGGAGATCTGGCTGAAGCTCTGGGGCAACCTGTCGTTCAACCCGATCAGCGCGCTGACGCGCGGCACGCTCGCGGGAATTTGCCGCAATCCCGGAACGCGGGCGCTCGCGGCCGCGATGATGGGCGAAGCGCAGCAGATCGGCGAAAAGCTCGGCATCGCCTTCCGCCACACGATCGAGAAACGCATCGCGGGCGCTGAAGCGGTGGGCGAGCACAAGACGTCGATGCTGCAGGACGTCGAAGCGGGCCGCCCGCTCGAGATCGAAGCCCTGGTGGGCGCGGTGGTGGAGCTGGGCCGCCTCACGAACACGCCGACCCCGCACATCGACGCCGTCTACGCCTGCACGAGCTTTCTCAACCAGTCGCTGATAGCAAACGCCCCGAGCGGCCTCTGAGGGCCGAAAGACGGCGCGTTCGTCAGGTGCTCGTTACGAGGTATTGGGCGCGGACGTAGACCGCTTTGGGAGCGTAGTTTGCCTCCACGAGCCCCATCGGGTCCGTGTACGGCGGTTTTGGTCCCGCGGTGCCGTCGCGGAACTCGCACCACACCAGCGCCGGCAAACCGAGCTCGCGGTGCAGATACCACATGCCCGTGAAGAACGACGGCTCGTTGCCGGCCGTGACCACGCACGCTTCGGTGGTGTAGATTTGAACGTGCTTCGGCAGCAAGCTCATCGCTTGCAGGTACTGGTTCAGCGCGCGTGTCGGATCGATGTAGCTGTGGACCGCGCACCCCGTCACGGCGTCGAAGACGTTGCGAACGCGCAGCCCGTAGATCCAGTTCAGGTCGACGCCGCTCGTCCCGCCCGACAGAATCTCGCGAGCGCCGGCGTCGCGCAGCGCACCGGCCGTCGCGATCGCCAGCTTCGCGTACGCGTTGAGATCCGGCGGGGCGCCCCAGTACGCGGCGAGGTTCGGCTCGTTCCAAAGCTCCCAAATCGGGTTGAACGCCGCATATCGCGTGTGGAACGCAACGGTGCTCGCCGTATACGCCGCGATATCGACCGGCTGGGCGGCGTACTGCGAGATCACGATCACGCGCATGCCGTAGCGCGTCGCCGCGGCGAAAAGCGCGTCGAAATAGGCGTAATCTTCGTTGCTCGCCGTGACGCGCAACAGCTTGCTTCCACACGCGGCGAGCATCGGCACGGTTCGGGCGAGGTCGTCGCTCGGATAGAGCTGCGCGCCGAACGCCGTGGGAAAGAGCGGCGAGCCCTTCGTCTGGACGATGCCGCTGAGGTTGGGAGCGCACGCCGATAGCGCGGCTAGCGGAGCCAGCGCTAACCCGGCGAGCGCTTCAAGGCGCCGCATTTGCCTTCGTTTCTATGCGGCCGCGACAAATGGCTCCTAGGCGATCGAGCGCCCGGCGAGGCCGTACGGTCGAAAGCGGCCAACCGAGCACGACGAGCGGGGCGCCCGCGGTTTCGAGCCGAACGCGGAGCGCGATTCGATGCGTGCAACTTTGATCGCGATCTAGTGGCGCCACCGACCGCTCGTACTCGCATTGCCGCGATCGCACTGTTGGCGAGCGCGGTGGTTTTCGTGCTCGTGTCGTGGCGCGATCCGGGTTACGCGCGCCTGCACGTGACGGGCGGAACCGGAAATGCGGCCGCGAACCGGGACGTGGCCACGTTCGTCGTGGAGGCGGCTCCGTTCTCGCTGATCGAGCTGAGCGTCAACGGACGCCGTGCCGCGTCCGCATACGTTCCGTGGAACGCGCGCGAAGTACGCTTCGAGAGCACCCCGCTCGACGGCGGCCGCAACACGGTCGTCGCGCGAACGACGCTGTGGTATGCAGCCTCGCGCCGCGCGCACACCGCGACGCTTCGCGTCGAGAACCCGCCCGCCGCGACGCCCGCGAAGCCGAGCGGACAGATCGCCGAGCGTGCACCGCCTGCGGCATCGTCTCGGAACGGCCGCGTGCTCGCGCTGAGCGTCCGGCAGCGCGAAGTCGGCGCGGCATTCGTGGTGGAGCTGCCGCGCGGCGATCGTGCAATCGTTGCGCTGCGCGCGGGCCGGATCGATCTGCGCGCGTTCGTGAACGACGTGTTCGGCCGGCCGCGCTTCAACCGCAAGCCGATCGGGGGCTTCTTCACCGGCACACCTGCACGGTTCTACGCCACCGCCGACGGCGTCACGGTGAGCGCCGATTCCGGATACCAGCCGCTCGGACTGGAGGAGCTTCCCGCGTTCGCGGGCGATGTCGAGATCGCGAACGCGTTCACCGGACCGAAGATTCGCGTCGCGGCGAGCGGCGACGCCGATCCGCCCGCGGACACGCGGCGGTGGGCGTACGACGTGCTGCGCCTGCGCGTCGACGACTATCGCGTCGTGTCGCGCGAGCCGCCGCCGCTGCGCGCCGAAGGCGCGACGCTCGTGTGGGAACGGCCGTTCGCCAACCTTCGCACGCACGTGTCGGTGTCGCTGGCGTTCGCGCCGTTCTCCTCGGTGAGCGCGCTGCGGCGCGGGCTGAACCTGCCGGTGTTCGCCGTCGCGCCGCACGTCGCGGCGCGGTTTCTCGCG
Source organism: Vulcanimicrobiota bacterium (assembly GCA_034666325.1). Taxonomy (GTDB): domain Bacteria; phylum Vulcanimicrobiota; class Vulcanimicrobiia; order Vulcanimicrobiales; family Vulcanimicrobiaceae; genus Vulcanimicrobium. Next base: position 5,842 of record JAXDMB010000454.1, on the reverse strand, counting down.
TTCTTCCACGGCTTCGTGCTCGCCGTTCCGATGTTCGCGTACCTCGTGCTGTCGCGCGGGCGCAATCCCCGGTTCGCGACGATCGCGCGGCGCCTGATCGCGGTCGCGGTGGCCGCGGACGTGTTCGACGCGTGCATCTCCGCGCAGCCCGACGTCGATGACGAGATCCTCTTGATCGTTCCCGCGTTGCGCGTGCTGCCGCCGGCGCTGCTCAACCTCTTCGTCGCGCCTGCGCTCATCGGGCTCGTGCTCGCGCTCCTCGCGACGAGCGTCGCGCACCTCGCGGCGCGCTCGCATTCGATCGCCGCGACCCTCGTGTCCGACGCCGCGAACGCGATCTGCGTCGCCGCGCTCGGATTCGTCGCGATCGTCGTGGTTGGATACGCCGCGGGAGACGCGGTCCATGCGCCGATCGTCTATCCGGCGCTCGTCGGCTTGGCGCTCGCCGCGGGTCTCATCGCGGTGCTCGTGTGGCTCGACTGGTGGAAAATTCCGGGACGCGGCCAGCGGCGCACGCTGTTCACCATCGCCACCGTCGCGTTCGCCGTGGCGGTCGCGATGCCGATCTCGCTCGTGCCGTTCGGCGTGTGGGCGACGATCCCGGAGCGCGCGGGAACGGCGTTCGCCGATCCGCTTTCGCCGTTGCCGCTCACCGCGGAGTTCCTCCGTTCGCTCGCGCCGCTGTGCCCGCTCGCCTTCGGCTTGCTGCTCCTCGCCGGCGTCCGTCCCGATCCCGCGGCGCTGGGCTTGGACCGCGAACGCTTCGCGCGCCTGATCCTGTGCAGCTATGCCGTGCTCGCCGGTGTGGTGGTGCTGATGCCCCTCGGCTTCGTCCTCGCCTGGTCGACGTACCATCTGCTGCGCGACCGCGGTCCGAGCGCCGCTTCCGCGCGCGTGTCCGAGACGCTCCGCGCGTCGCCGCGCGAACGCGGTTTCGCCGCGGTTCCCATCGCGTTCGCGTTCGTGCTGATCGAGATGCTTCTGCTCGCGCCGTCGGAGGCCGCGTACCTGCGCGATCTGCGCACGCCGTTCATCGTGCTCGAGGCCGCCGGCTTTCTCGCCGTCATCGTCGCGTCGCTCGTGCTGCCGGCGTTCGCGTTCGCCGCATGCAGCGACGAGCTCGCGGGAAGCTCTGGTCTGCGCAAGGGCCTCAACGTCGGGCTCTGGGTGATCGCGTGCTCGCTGCCGGCGTGGTTTCTCCGATCCGACAGCCTCGCGACCGCCATCGCCGTCGCGGCCGTGACCGGCCTGTTCTACATCGTGCTCGGGCGCTTCGCGCGGGCCGGCACGACGGTGATGCGCGTGTCCACACCGCCGCTTCGGTCGGAAGAGTCGCGCGTGTAGGGTGGTGCGCGGCACGACCGGTTGGGGCCGCATGAACGGTTGCGGCGACCAAGGTGAACCGGTGCGCGCGCGCAATCGCACGTCACGATGCCTTGCTGCAATCGCGTCACGCCCTTGGGCGACATCGTCGTGTCCGCGCTGCGCGGAGCGTGGATGGGCAACCGCGGTTGTCTGCACCGCGGGCACGACATCGTGCGCCCGTGGAACGGAAAGCGCTGGATCATTTGCGCGCTCGAGTTCAAGAACTGGGTCGCGCCGAAGTGGGACCCGGGCCGGTGGACGGCGCTCTTTTTCTATGACGAGGCGGTGGCGCTCGCGGCGGGACACCGGCCGTGCGCGCTCTGCCGGCGCGCCGACTATCTGCGCTATCGCGGCGCGCTCAGCGCGTCCGGCGCGGATACGATCGACGCACGGCTGCACGGCGAGCGCCTCGACGGCCGCCGCAAGCGCCTGCACGCAATGTCGTGGCGCGACGTTCCGGCGGGCGCGTTCGTCGACATCGACCGCACCGCGCACCTCGTGCTGCCGGATCGATTGCGGTCGTGGACGGCGGATTCAGGCTACGGCGAGGACCGCGCTCGTCCGGCGCGCGGCAACGCGACGGTGCTGACGCCGCCCGCTTCGCTGGATGCGATTCGCGCGGGCTACGAACCGCAGATCTCGGCTCGATCCGGCGCGTGCGGTCCGCTCGCCGGCGGGTAAGAGATCGCGATGGACTTTCGAACGCTGGGCTCGCACGGGCCTCGGGTGTCGGCGCTGGGGCTCGGATGCATGGGCATGTCGGACGTGTACGGACCGGCCGACCGCGCGGAATCGATCGCGACGGTGCACGCGGCGCTCGACGCCGGCATCACGCTGCTGGACACCGGCGACTTCTACGGCATGGGCCACAACGAGATGCTGCTCGGCGACGCGCTCGAAGGGCGTGCGCGTGATTCGTATCTGCTCAGCGTGAAGTTCGGCGCGCAGCGCGACGCGAGCGGCGCGTGGCTCGGATACGACGCACGTCCCGTTGCGGTCAAGACCGCGCTCGCGTACAGCCTGCGGCGTTTGCGCACGGACTACGTCGACATCTACCGCCCCGCGCGCCTCGATCCCGCCGTGCCGATCGAAGAGACGGTCGGCGCGATCGCGGACATGATTCAGGCCGGCTGGGTGCGGTACGCCGGCCTCTCGGAGCTGGGAGCGCAGACGATTCGCCGCGCGCACGCGACGCATCCGATCGCCGACCTGCAGATCGAGTACTCGCTGATCTCGCGCGACATCGAACGCGCGATCTTGCCGGAGTGCCGCGCGCTCGGAATCGGCGTCACGGCGTACGGCGTGCTGTCCCGCGGATTGATCAGCGGCCGCTGGTCGCGCGACCGCGCGATCGCGCCGGCCGACTTTCGCGCGCGCAGCCCGCGCTTCCGCGCCGAAAATCTCGATCGCAACCTCGCGCTCGTGGAAACGCTGCGGCGTCTCGCGGAAGCGAAAGGCATAACCACGGCGCAGCTCGCGATCGCGTGGGCGCTGGCGCGCGGCGAGGACATCGTGCCGCTGATCGGCGCGCGGACGCGCGAGCGCCTCACCGAAGCGCTGGGCGCGCTGGAGGTGAACTTCGACGCGGGCGAGCTGGATGCGATCGAGCGCGCGGTTCCGCCGGGATCGGCGGCGGGAACCCGCTACGACGAGCACCAGATGGCGATGCTCGACAGCGAGCGCGGGTAGCAGCGAACGCGGCCCTGGCGCTCCACTGGGCCCATCCCGGCGCGCGACGCTTCGACGAATCACCAATGACCTCGGTGGCGGCTACAGGTATCCTGACGGCATGGCACACGTCGAGTTGATCGCGGCATTCACGGCATTCACAGGCCTCGTGGTCGTCTGGCTCGCGGTCCCGAGCGGCGTCCGCACCGCGCAGCGCGCGTCGGAGCCGGCGCCCGCGCCGCTCCAGCAGATCGCAGCCTAGGCTCGCGCCCCGGCGCGCACGACAGCGCGCAAACCGTCGCGCGGAGCGGGCGGCAGCAGCGTCAGCGCAAGCGCGATTCGAGATACGCGTGAACCACGGACTTCAGCTCGTCGACCAGCGTGCGGCGCTGCGGTTCGGATAGCGATGCGTCGACGACCGTTGCCATAACGCCGTTCACCATCGCGTTGATCATCTGCGCGTAGAGCCGCAGCTTCTTGCTCGGGATTCCGGGGCCGTACGAGCTCAGGAACGCGACCGCGCCTTCCAACTGCGTTTGCAGCTCGTGGATCGCGCGCGCCGTGGACGTGTGCGTTTCGAGCAGGCGCGACACCGCCGCGTGCTCGAGGTGAAACCGCACGCGCGCGTCGATGCCCGCGTCGATGGACGCGCGCAGCTCGCGCGGGCGGGAGCTCGCCACGCCGGCGCGCATGGCGTGCCAGTCCGCGAGGTACTGCTCGGCGAGCGCCTCCACGATCGCTTCGCGGTTCGGAAAGAACTGGTAGAGCGAGCCGATCGCCGTGCCGGAGGCCGCGGCGATGGCGCTCATCGTCGTGCCTTCGATGCCGCGGCTGGTGAACAGCGCGGCCGCGGCCTCGAGGATCGCCGCGATTCGGCGCTGGCCGCGTTCTTGCCGCCGGGGTGAGGGGCGCGCAGGCTCCACAGTGCCCGTTCAATCCTTGACATATGCGAGAAACCCCTCGTACAATTATGCGAGAATATGCTCGCATTTAAGCCGGCTGCCGCCCGCCCGCAGGCGTCCGTGGCGCTCGTCACGGTGACGGTGATGATCGGCGTCATCATGGCGATCATCGACTCGTCCATCGTGAACGTCGCGCTGCCGACCATCGCGGGCAACCTCGGCGCGTCGGTTGACGAAGTGGCGTGGGTCGCGACCGGCTACATCCTCGGCAACGTGCTCGTCATGCCGCTCAACGGCTGGCTGACCGCGCGCTTCGGCCGCAAGAACTATTACCTCGCGTGCTTCGGCCTGTTCACCGTCGCCTCGCTGCTGTGCGGCACCGCCACGAGCGTGTACACGCTCATCGCGTATCGCATCGTTCAAGGGCTCGGCGGCGGCGCGCTGCAGCCGATCGCGCAAGCGATCCTGTTCGAGTCCGTTCCGCCGGAGCGGCGCGGCGAGATGATGGCGATCTTCGGTCTCGGCGTAATGGTGGGTCCGGCGATCGGTCCGACGCTCGGCGGCTACATCATCGACAACGCGAACTGGCAGATGCTCTTTTTCTTCAAGATCCCGCTGTGCATCGTCGCGTTCGCCATGGCGTACTTCGTGCTCGGCGCGACGCCCAAGGAAGAGCGCGAAGAGCACGACATCGACTGGTTCAGCTTCTCCGCGATGGCCGTCGGCCTCGCGAGCTTGCAGTTCGTGCTCTCGCGCGGCCAGCGCGAAGACTGGTTCAGCTCCAGCACGATTACCGTGCTCGCGCTCGCGACGGTGGTACTGCTCGCGTACTTCATCTGGCAGCAGCTGCGCGCGGAACACCCGTTCGTGAACCTGCGCATCTTCAAGTCCGTGCAGTTCTCGGTCGGCAACGTCATCGGCGTGATCAGCGGGTTCGGCCTGTACGGGCTGAACTTCGTCACGCCGCTGTTCTTTCAGGGACCGCTGGGCTTGAGTGCGTACAACACCGGCATCTATCTGCTGCCGGGTTCGCTCGCGACCGCGGCGAGCATGATCGTCGCGGGCGAGATGAACCGCCGCTTCGACCCGCGCCTGGTGATCGCGAGCGGGTTGGCGATGTTCGCGCTGGGCGCGTGGTGGATGGGTGCGCTCACCGCCGACTCGGGCTTCTGGGACATCTTCTGGCCGCGCATCCTGCAGGGCTTCGCGCTCGGGCTGCTGTTCGTGCCGCTCACCGTCGTGACGCTCACGGGAATCTCGGTGAAGAACATGTCGGATGCGACGGGCATCTCGTCGGTCGTTCGGCTGCTCGGCGGCAACATCGGCATCGCGGTGCTGCAGGTGATTCAAGTGCGGCACGCGGCGCTCGTGCAATCCGTGCTGTCCGGCGCGGAGACGCTCAAGAACGTGCAAGTCGCGGCGCAAGTGCACGCGCACGGCCTCGCGAACACGTCGCGGATGATCGCCGGGATCATCGCGGCGAACGCCGGCACGATCTCGTATCTCTACTTGTTCCGCGTGTCGGGCATCATCTTTCTGCTGACGATCCCGTTCTTGCTGCTCGTGCCGCGGCGGACGCCGTCCGGCTCGCGCTAGCGCAGTCCGCCTGACGGTCGCTTGGAGCGCCCGCGTTCGGGGAAGAAGCGGCCGGTGATGGATCACGGACCGCCTGCGTTCACACGGCCCGCGCTTCGGCTTGTCCCGGCTCTCGCGATCGTGCTCGTGTTGCTGGCGCACGCCGCCGCCGCGCAGCCCGTCGAAAGCCCCGCGCCCGTGCCGTCAGTCGCGCCGTCACCGCTGCCCGCGGCCGGCGCGATCCCGGCGAACATCGCGCTCGACGTCACCGGTGTGCCGGCGGCCGACGCGGACGTGCTGGACGCCCAGATTCGCGCGGAGCTGGACCGCCG
>JAXDMB010000453.1:0-8099 GCA_034666325.1 Vulcanimicrobiota bacterium | reverse complement strand
CCATCCCGTTCAGTTCAGGCTTCCGGCGTCAGGCGGACGTGCTCGAACTCGTCGGGCAAGATCTCGGCGACGAGCAGCTTCGCGTTGCCCAGCATCGCGATCGCCAGATCGCGCACGACGGGAATCTCCGAGCGCGTCAGCTCCGCCGTCATGCGGTACAGCGCGCGAATCGTCTGGGCTTCGGGCGGCGTGTGCACGACCACTTCCCTCACTTGACGGTGTAGAACACGCGGGAGCGGCCCGCTTTGCGTTCGTCGGTCCAGCGGCGGACCTTGAACTCGAATCGCGGGAGCATCTCGCTCGACTCCGCGACGGCCATGCGAACGCCGCAGCGCTGCAGCAGCACTTGCTCGAACTCCGCGCACAGCGCGCCGCGGCTGGCCGCCGGAACGTCGGGCTTGTACTCGATCACGACGTCGACCGCTTCTTGGCCGTTGTCGGCCAAGAATACCCGGCCTTGGTACTCCGCGACCTCCGGCCGCAGCAGCAGCGCCTCGTCGATCGCGCTCGGCCACACGTTGACCATCTTGATCTTCATCATGTCGTCGTAGCGGACGACGTTGCCCGCGACGAAGCTCGCGAACGGGCGGCCGCACGGGCACGTGCCGCCGTCGCGGCGGATCACCTTGTCGTCGGTCGCGAACCGCACGAGCGTGGAGGCGTCGCGGCTGAACGTCGTCAGCACGAGCTCACCCTCCTCGCCGTCGCCGACCGGCTCGCGCGTCTCGCGGTCCAGGATCTCGACATAGGTGAGGTGTTCGAGGATGTGCATCTGCGTCGCTTCGCCGTTTTCGGCTACGCCGCGCTCGCAGGTGAACGCGACGCCGCCGCCTTGCTGCGTCGAACCGTACATCTCCGCCAGGCGCGTGCCCCACGCGTCTTCCATGCGCTGCGCCCAGTCCACGCTGTACGATTCGGTCGCGAGCATGATGGACTCGAGCTCGGGAAACGCTTTGCGCGGATCGATTCCCGCTTCGGCGCACGCGACGGTGAGGCGCTGCAGATACGCCGGCACGGTCGCGATGTGCTGCGGCGACCACTGGACCATCTTGCGCACTTTTTCTTCGGTCGGCAGCGTCCCGACGTGGAACGCCTGCGCGCCGAGCTCCATCAAGCCGCGCGTGAACGAGTCGGGTCCCGCGAGCTGTCCGACGCTTCCGGGCCACGTGTTGAAATAACGCCGGCCGCGGCGCACGCCCGACCAGTACAGTCCGTGCGTCCACGTGTGGCCGTAGTACAGCGCGTCGAACGCCGTGTGGCCGTAGAACTCTTGCCCGATTCCCGACGTGCCGCTCGTCCAGTAGATGCCGACGAGCTCTTGCGGTGAGGCGCCGACCCGTTCGCCGTACGGCGGCGCGGATTGCTGGTCCGCGAGCAAATCCTGTTTGTGCAGTACCGGCACGAGCGCGCGAAACGCTTCGGGCGAGGTGATCTTGTGGGGATGCGCGCCGTGCGCGTCCCACAGCCGGCGGTAGTACGCGTTCGTATGGTACGTCGCGGTGAGATGCTTGCGCAGCCGGCGCCATTGCAGATCGCGCAGCTCGGTGACGGAGAGCGTCTCGACCGTGGGATTGTAGTACGCCATCAGCGTTCTCCCCGCAGCTGGAGTGAGATGGTTTTCTCTTCGAGAAACTCGGCGAGGCCCTCGGCGCCGCCTTCACGCCCGTAACCACTTGCTTTGCTGCCGCCGAACGGCGCTTCGACCGATGCGGGCAGCGGGTCGTTGATGCCGACGATCCCCGATTCGATCGCTTCGGCGGCGCGCTGCGCACGGTCCAGATCGCGCGTGAACACGTACGCGCCCAGACCGTAGCGCGTGTCGTTGGCGCGCGCGATCGCTTCGCCGAACGACGCGAACGGCATGATACTGAGCACCGGGCCGAACGCTTCTTCGACCACGAGCTCGGCGTCATCCGCAACGCCCGTCACGATCGTGGGTTGCATGAACCATCCCCGGCGCGTTTGCGGTGTTCCGATCCAGCGTCCCCCGGTGTACACGCCGGCGCCCGCGGCGCGCGCGTCGTGCACGAGCCGCTCGACGTTGCGCAGCGCGGACTCGCTGATGAGCGGTCCCATCGCGCTCTGCGGATCGCGGCCGTTGCCGACGCCCACCGCATCGACCATCGCGCGAACCCGCGTGACGAACTCGTCGTGAATCGATCGGTGCACGTAGATGCGGTTCGGCGCGGCGCAGACTTGACCGGCATTGCGGATTTTGCTGAGCAGCAGTCCCTCGACGGCGAGGTCGATGTCGGCGTCGTCGAACACGACGTACGGCGCGCTGCCGCCCAGCTCGAGCGAGGCGCGCTTGAGCGTGCGTGCCGCCTCGCGCGCGAGGTGCTGGCCGACCGCGGTCGATCCGGTGAAGCTCAGGCGGCGGATGCGGCGGTCGTCCATCCACGCGCCGACGATCGGCTCGGGGTCGCCGGTCACGACGTTGAGGACGCCCGGCGGAATCCCGGCGCGCGTCGCGAGCTCCGCGAACGCCAGCGCGATCAGCGGCGTCTCCGAGGCCGGTTTGGCGACGACGGTGCAGCCGGCGGCGAGCGCCGCGGCGACCTTGCGCGCGAGCAGGCCGAGCGGAAAGTTCCAGGGCGTGATCGCCGCCGCGACGCCCGCTGGTTGGCGGATCACGCTGATGCGCCGGTTCGGATCGGCGGACGCGACGACCGTCCCGTTCGCGCGTTTCGCCTCCTCCGCATACCAGCCGACGAAGGCCGCCGCCGAGCGGACCTCGCCAAGCGCCTGCTTGAGCGGCTTGCCGGCTTCGGCCGTGATGATCGCCGCGAGCCGCTCGTCGTCGCGGCGCATCGCTTCGGACAGCTTGAACAGGAACCGGCCGCGAGCGCGGCCGCTCGCCGCAGCCCAGGCGGGAAACGCCCGTGCGGCCGCATCGGCCGCGGCGGCAGCGTCGCTCGCGTCGCCGTTCGGGACGTCGGCGAGATGCTCGAGCGTTGCCGGGTCGGTCACGGCGAACGAGCGCCCGGACGCTGCGGGCACGGCCTCGCCGCCGATCAGTTGAAGCGGTGGTTCCTTAGTGAGCACTCACTAAACCCTACGCCACCGAACCGGCGCTGTCAATCCAGGCCCTTGACGGCCAGCCTAGGAGTGCTTAGTATTTAGTTATCACTCACTAAGCAGGGCGGACATGGACCTACAGGCGTTCGAGCAGCACATCGCCGCGGGCGGCGCGGTCGACCTCCACGATCCGATGCCGGACGAGTACCGCGAGCAGGTCCGGCGCATCATGGGCTTCCAGTGCCTCGCGGAGATCGTCGGCGGGCTGATGTTCGCCGAGTGGGTCCCGCGCACGCCCGGCCTGCTGCGCAAGATGATGCTCACCGCCAAGGTCCAGGACGAGATGGGGCACGCGTTCTATCTGCTGCGCACGTGCGAGGACCTCGGGCTGCGACGGGATCAGATCGTCGAAGACTATCTTTGCGGCAAGAGCAAATTGCTCAACGTCTTTCACTACCGCATCGAGTCGTGGCACGAGTGGCCCATCGCCGCGCTCGTGCAGAACTCCGCCGCGCTCGTGCAGTTCAAGTCGTTGGTGCGCACGAGCTTCCGGCCCTACGCGCGCGCGCTCAAGCGCATCCTCAAAGAAGAGTCGTTCCACTACCACAACGCGCTCGACCTCACGCGCACGATCGCCGGGCACGGCGGCGAGCACCGCGCCGCGGTGCAAGCCGGGCTGGAGAAGTGGTGGCCGCACGTGCTCGCGTACTTCGGCCCGCCCGATTCCGACAGCGAGCACAACCGGCGCAATCTGCGCTGGCGCCTCAAGGTCGACTCGAACGACACGCTGCGCCAGCGGTGGCTCGACTGGATCGTCCCGGTGCTCGAATCGCTCGATCTGCGGCTTCCCGATCCCGCGCTCGCGCGCGGCGGCGACGGTCGGTGGACGTATACGGAGCCCGATTGGGACGGCGTGCGCGACGTGATCCGCAACGGCGGACCGGCGACCGCGTATTGGCACGACCGCGTGCGCGACAACTACGAGTCGCACGGCTGGGTGCGCGATCTCGTGTACGGAGAGCAGCCCGCAGCGTGAGCGAATCGATCTACGAGGTGCTCGCGCAGGACACCGCCGACGGCGAAGTGGCGCTGGTCGGGAGCGTGCGCGCACCCGATGCGGGGCTCGCGCTGACGTTCGCGCGCGAGATCTTTTACCGGCGCGGCCGCTGCGAGCGCATCGGCGTGGTGCCGCGCGAAGCCGTATGCTGGAGCGACGAAGCGGAACTGACGGAGCGCAACCGCGACCGTGCGTACCGCACGCCGGCGTTCTTCGTTCGCGCGCGCCGCGATCGCGCCGCGGAGATACCGGGATGACGGCTTTCGCCGGCGGCGACGCCGCGCGCGCGTTCGTTCTGCAGTGGGCGGACGACGCCTTCGTGAGCGGGCATTGGCTGTCGTCCGCGGCCGGAACGTACGGTCCCGATCTCGAGGAGAACCTCGCGCTCGGCTCGATCGCGCAGGAGCACCTCGGACACGCACGCGCGCTGTATCTGACGCTCGCCGGCGACGACCGCGGCGTCGACCGTCTCGTGTTCTTGCGCGACGCGGCGGAGTTTCGCTCGTCGTCGCTGGCGGATGCGTGGGTTGCCAACGATTGGGCGTTCTTGACGGTGAAAGAGCTGCTCTGCGCGCTGCTCGAGGTCGCGCGTTGCGGCGCTGTGGCCGAGGCGGCGAGCGGAACGTGGCGCGATCTGAGCGCGACGATCGCGCGCGACGTCGAGGTTCACGTGGAGCACTGGCAGCAGTGGGTCGTGCGGTTGGGGGCGGCGGCGGAAGGTCGCGAGCGCGTCGGAGCGGCGTTGCGCGTGCTGTGGCCGTTGTTGGGCGATGCGGTCGATGCGGCGACCTGGCGGGACGGAGGCAAGGAGCTGTTCGGCGCGGACGTTGCAGCGGATCGCGTATTGGCTCAGGCTGCGAAACGCGGGCGTGCGATTTTCGGCGCGGCGGCATTCCTTGCCGGCGGCTCCGATCTACCGGATCTGCGCCCACCCGCGGTCGCGAGCGGCGGCCGCGCGGGCCGGCACGACGCGGCGTTCGTACGTGCTCTGCACGAGCTGCAATCAGTCTACCGCTCCGCGCCCGAGGTTCAGCTGACGTGACGGTGCGCGAAGCATCCGCGGTGCTCGACGCGGACGCCGTCGTTCGCGCGCTGCAGGACGTGGACGATCCGGAGTTGCCGATCAGCATCGTGGATCTGGGTCTGGTGGAGAGCGTCGACGTGGACGGAGAAGACGTACGCGTGCGGCTGCTGCCCACGTTCTCGGGCTGTCCTGCGCTCGCGCACATCGGCGAGCACGCCCGGCGGCGTTTGCACGAGCTCACCGGCGGCAACGTCGAGGTGACGTGGAGTCACGCCGGACGGTGGACTCCGGACCGCATCGCACCGCACGCGCAGGGATCGCTGGCGGAGTACGGCGTCGGCTGTATCGCCGCTGCGGCCTTCACGGCGCCGTGTCCGAGCTGCGCGTCGCCCGCGACCGAGCGTGTGTCGCGCTTTGGTTCCTCGCTATGCCGCTCGTCGTTTCGCTGCACCGCGTGCGGCTCGCGCTTCGAGGCGCTCAAGTCACCGGGCGCTGCGCACGGCGCTCCCGCCTGATCTCGTCCTGTTCCGCGAGATGTTCTTTGAGGACGCCGTGGTCGGCGCGCGTTACGAGCTCGGAACCGTCGTGCCGGCCGAGGAGTCGATCGTGCGCTTCGCCACGGAGTTCGACCCGCAGCCGATGCACGCGGATCCCGCCGCCGCAGCGCAGTTGCGATACGGCGGAGTGATCGCCAGCGGCTGGCACACCGCGGCGCTGACGATGCGGCTCATGGTCGACGCCGGCGTTCTGTGCGGCGACGACGCGATCGGCATGGCGGCGGACGAGGTGCGCTGGTACCGCCCGGTACACGCCGGCGACGCGCTGTCGCTGACCGTCGAGATCGTCGGCGTCCGCCCGCCCCGCGAGCAAGGCCGCCGCGGCCGCGTCGATGCGCGCGTGCAGTTTCGCGGCGCGGACGGAACGCTGACGTTCAGCATGAAGCTCGCCGTGGCGCTCGCGCTGCGCTCCACGGCGGACGTTTAGACCGAGTCGAACGCCGTCGCGAACGCCGCTCTGGCGCGACGCGGTTGTCCGGCCCTAAGATCTCGCCAACACGTTCAAGGATGCGACGCTGCCGCCGGTCCTTTCGACGCCCGTGATGATCAAGTTCATGGAAAACGCCGCGTTGCGCGCGATCCGGCCGTATCTCGAGCACAAAGAAACGGCGGTCGGCACCTCGATCAGCGTCCGCCACCTCGCGGCAACGCCGGTCGGGCGGCGGGTGCGCGCGCAAGCTGAGGTCACGGAGGTCGACGGCAACCGTATTACGTTCGCCGTTCGGGCCGTTAATGACGAGCACGAGATCGGAATCGGCACCACGAGCGCGCGGTGATCGATGGCGCGCGCATGGCGCTGCGGATGGAGGAAGCGGAAAAGCGCGACAACTCAGTTTTGTAAGACGCCGACCTCGTGCCAGGCGTGTGCGAGCAGCGTTTGGGCGGCGAACGATCCGAAGGAGCAGTCGGGCCGGCTAGGGTCGAGTTGCGTTGCTGAACAGGAATGAATAGTCGGAGGAATACCAGCCCGGTTTGCGGCGCTTCTCGTTGACGATCTCGATCAGCGGGCGGCCGCCGACCAATTCGATTTGCGGCGTCGCAATCGTCGCGCCGGAGTGACAGTACAGGCACGAGTGGTTCTGAAAGTAAGTTTCCAGAGTGGCATTGGCGACCTGCGGCGGCACCGTGCTGCGCAGCGCCGGAACCGAGCCGCCGTCGGGGAGCGGCCGCCGCGCGCCGGGCTTCACCCTGACGGACGCGCTCGGCCATTGCACGTTCACCAGCTCGTAGTTGCGAAACACCGAGGGATTGTTAGCGAGCAGCGCGTTGAACGCCGCCGTCGCGGCGACGGCCTGCGCGGGGATCGCGGCGATGCGCAGCACCTGCACCGGGACAGAGTACGGTTGACAGCCCGGCGTCGGACACGGCGGTCCGGGCTGCACATTCGGCGGCGCCGTGCTTTGCGGGTTGTAATACGTCCACGGGCCGGGCGTCCCGCTGACCGCGGGAGCCGGACCGGCGGCTTGTGACGAATCCGGCGCGTTGTCGATGTGCTCGAACGTCGCCCACAAGAGCTGCTCGGCACCGGGGACCTTGTGGATGATGTGTAACCCGACGAGGCCGACGACGACGTCCCGCTTGGGCGTCTTCGTCCCCGGATACAGCACGTCGGCGACGGTAATCAGATACTTGGACCAGACCGCCGGGTCGTTCGGTAACGGGAGCCACGCCGCTTTCAACTCCATCGCGCCGATCTGATCGCCGTACCAGCGCGGGTTTCCGCGGCAGTCGACGTCGGACTCCGGCGGGGCTGTGCCGATGCTGAACTTTCCGTGCGGAAGCTGCAGACCGAATTTGCTTTTCGCGCACGCGAGCTGCGCCGATATCGACGTGAGGTTGTTGTTCGGATCGGTGATGTAGTCGTACTCGTCGTTGTCGACGCGGATTTCGTAGAACGTCAGCTGCCCCGTCCGGCTCGTCAGCCATCCGCCGGTCGCTTCTTGCGTGCCGTTGATCGAGATCGCGTGGCCTTGAAACTTGTCGGTCGCCGCGAGCAGCAGCCGTCCGCGGCGCGCTTTGACCGCGCGCAGCGCCGGCGGCGCGAACAGCTCGTCGGCGGAATGATAGCTCTCCCAAACCGTCTGCTCGATCGCGCTCCGCGACGTGACGGGCCGGCCGAATGCGTTCGGCCTCGCCGACCGGTCCGGTTGTCCGATCGAGCCGGGCTTCGCACGCCAGTTCAGGTAGATGAACTCTTGCCAAGCGATGCAGTCGACGAATGCCTGATCGCCCGAGCCCGGGTGCAGCTTCACCGCGGGCGGCATCGCCGGCGCGAGCGACAGCGGCGTTACGGTGCCGCAGAAGGGGTTCAGTGCGGCGGCGACCGCCGGCGCGCCGTGGCGGTCGGTGAACGGACCGCTGAACGCGACCACGAGCGCCGCCGCGCCGGCGAACCAGCCCATGCGCGCAAAACCGATGCGTGAAGAAGCCACGTGCACCTCCG
>JAXDMB010000452.1:0-7575 GCA_034666325.1 Vulcanimicrobiota bacterium | reverse complement strand
GTCGACGAACCAGAACCGCGCGCGCGGCATGCGCCACGTCGCCACGGGCCCGAACTCGCGCGCGGTCCGCTCGAGAAAGCCGGGAATTCGCCCGAGACCGCCGCCGGCCGTCGCCATGTTGGCCAGCGCCGTCAGCATCGACGGACCTACGGGAAACCGGCCCTCGCCCACGAGGTGAGTGTACCCTAAGCCCGGTTGGCCCAGAAGCAATGAGCAGAAGATCGATCGGTCGGCTCTTTTGTCGCTAATATGTCCGCTCCGTATCGCCGAAGGAACAAAAAGACCCCCGAAATCGTATCCAGATTGTACCCATGAAGGCGTGCCTACTTGACCCACGGAAAGGGTAACGGTATAATACGTGAAAGCGTCAGCACTTACGCGCGCATCCGAGGGGGCCGCCATGCCCGGGGTCATCGACACCGAAACCATAGAACCGATCGCGCCGTCCGAGCACGTCCTCGCCATGGAGCTCGCCCTCGTCGTGCGCGAACTGGTCACGATACTGGGCGGCCCGAACGTGGCCGTGATCGGCGGCGTTCGCAACACGAGCCTCGTGTCGGACTGGATGCAGGGCAAGTCCCGGCCAAAAAATCAGGATCGCGAGATGAAGCTCCGGCTCGCGCTTCGGTTGGCTCGGATTGTCGGAAGGCGGTTTGCGAACGAGACGGTGCGGGCGTGGTTTCGGGGCGCAGACGATTTGCTGGACGACGAAGCGCCGATAGGCTTGCTCGCCGAGCGCCCCCACGCCGAGATCCAAAAGGGTCTGCTGGTCGCCGCCCGCGCGTTCGTGCAAAGCGTATCTTAGCCAGTTCCCGTTCCCGGGTGTAGTAAAGGGACTCTAGTGCTTGCTTCCGTACCCCACCGGGGTGGGTGAAAAGCCGGAGCCGACGCGCGCCAAGCCGCCGCCACGACTCTACCGGGTCGGCTACTCCGCGGACGTGGCCGCCTTCGCCTCGTGGGACTGGCTGACCGGCACGGGCCGCTGGGACGACCCGCAAATCGCGGCCCTGCACAATTGGATTTCGGAGCGCGAAGCGTCTCGTTTCCGGGAAGATCGCGAAGAAGAGGAACATATCCGGCGCGCATTTGCCGCCGAAATCGCCAGGATCGACGCGCCCGTCCGGCCCTATCGCGTTTTGTATACGGCGGGGTCGCGCAAGTCGGCGTATATCGAAACATTCCAGCGATATCGTTCGTCGGGTGCCGGACCGCTCACGCGCTGGGCGAGCGCCATGATCGATTCGGTGCTCGAGGACGCCGACGATATTCCGCCGAGTCCGCCCCCGTCGACCGGCCCGGGGACCGGCAGGGTGGGAACGGCAGACGTCTCGCCGATGTTCATCGGAGAGATCGACGTGGGCGCCTCTGACTTCGCAAACCTCGAGACGGCACCCAGCGTTCAGTACATCCACGACACGCTGCAGCGAGAAGCAAAGCTCCACGGGATCCCGATCATCAACCGAGGCGCAATCCTCGGCAATGTTCTGCCGTTTACGCAGGCGGTCAGCGCGTTCATCTACCGCTGCGAGGGCGCGTTTTCGGGCATCCGCCATGACTCGACGCACGGGACGCCGCACGAATGCTGGGCGGTCTTCGAACGTCCTACCGGCGCACCATCGCCGGCGTACTGCGAGACAGCCAAGAGCGAGCCGGTCTCTCTTGGTGATCCTGATCTTTGCGAGGCGCTCGACGAGCTAGGGATCCGCATCGTCTAGCTCCCCCAGGCGGCAAACTTGGCCTGAGAGGAATTGGTTGATCGACCAACCAAGACGGTGTGCATGAACCGACCGCCAGGAACCCGGGACCGCATCATCGCCGAAGCGATGCGGCTGTTCTGGGAGCACGGCTACGAGCGCACCGCGATCTCCGACATCATCGCGGCCGCCGGCGTGCGATCCGGCAGCCTCTATCACTTCTTCAAGACCAAGGAAGAGCTGCTGGTCGCGGTCCTGGAGGCGTATCTCGACGGGCTCGCGCCGCAGGTGATGGACCCCGCATTCGCCACCACGGACGACCCGCTCGAGCGCGTGTTCGCGGTCCTCGAGCGCTACCGGATGGGCATCCTGATGACCGATTACCGGTACCGCTGCCCGATCGGGAGCCTCGCGCTCGAGATGCAGAACGCGTCGGACCGTGCGCGCGAGCTCGTCAACCGGAACTTCGACGCGTGGCGGGACGCCGTTGCGCGCTGCGTCCGCGACGCCGCCCCGGCGCTGCGCGAGGACGTCGATCCCGCCTCGCTCGCCACGTTCGTGCTCACCGTGATGGAGGGCGGCGTGATGCAAGCGACCGCCGAGCGCGCCATCGAGCGCTACGACGACTCCGTCCGCCACCTGCGCGCCTACCTCACCTCGCTCAAAAGGACATGATCATGCTCGCGAAGACCCTCTCAGCGCTCGCGCTCGGCGCCGCGTTCCTCGTCCCGGCCGCTCCTGCGCTCGCGCAGACCCGCTCGTTCGACCAAGGCCACGTCCACGTCACCGCGTCGGCCGAGCCCAAGCGCCTCGACTTCGCGGTCACCGTCCCGGCCGGCGTCGACCAGGTGTGGGACGCGTTCACCACCACCGCCGGCGTGACGAGCTGGCTCGCGCCGCAGGCCACCATCGAGCCGCGGCCCGGCGGCAAGTGGGAAGTGAGCTTCGGCGCCGGTTCCTCCACAGCGGGCGGCACCATCCTGCTGCTCCAGCCCAAGTCGCTGCTCGCCGTGTCGGCGCTCGCGCCCGACCAGTTCCCGACCGTGCGGCGCGAGCGGACGACCGCGGTGTTCTTCTTCGACGCGGCCGGTCCCAAGACGACGACCGTGCGGCTGGCCCAGACCGGCTGGCAGCAAGGCGCCGAGTGGGACAAGGCCTACGACTACCTGTCGAGGGGCAACGCGCAGCTGCTGGAGGCGCGCTATCAGCACTTCGCGGGAGGGGTGGTCCCGCGCCCTTAGAACCGGATTGCGTTTTGGAGAAACGCCGCGTCGTCATCACCGGTCTGGGCGCCGTCACGCCGCTCGGGAACAACCACGAAGCCTTCTGGGAAGGCCTCGTCGCTGGCCGCAGCGGCGTCGGCCCCACTCAGGCGTTCGACGCCAGCAAGCTGACCACGCGCATCGCCGCGGAGATCAAGGACTGGGACCCCGATGCGCTGATCGGGCGGCGCGAGTCGCGCCGGATGGACCGCTACACGCAGTTCGCGCTCGTCGCGGCGCGTGAGGCGCTCGCCGATGCGAAGTTCCCCGACGACGCGGACGTGCTCGCGCGCACCGGCGCGATCGTCGCGTCGGGCATCGGCGGCATCATCACGGTCGAGAACACGACCTTCGAAGTTGGCCCGCAACAGAAGTGGGACCGCATCTCGCCGTTCTTCGTGCCGATGCTGATGTCGAACGCCGCGTCGGGCCACATCTCGATGAGCTACGGTCTGCGCGGGCCGGTGTTCGCCGTCGCGAGCGCGTGCGCGTCCGCCAACGACGCGTTCACCGTCGCGTACGACAAGATCGTGCTCAACCAGGCCGACGCGATCGTCGCCGGCGGC
Source organism: Vulcanimicrobiota bacterium (assembly GCA_034666325.1). GTDB lineage: Bacteria > Vulcanimicrobiota > Vulcanimicrobiia > Vulcanimicrobiales > Vulcanimicrobiaceae > Vulcanimicrobium. The sequence continues at coordinate 4,053 of JAXDMB010000452.1, read as the reverse complement.
AGCGAAGCGACGGTCATCCCCACCGCGATGGGCGGATTCTGCTCGATGAAGGCGATGTCGACGCGCAACGACGACCCGCAGCGCGCGTCGCGCCCGTTCGACGCGGAGCGCGACGGCTTCGTGCTCGGCGAGGGTTCGGGCATCATGATCTTCGAGGAGCGCGAGTTCGCGCTCGCGCGCGGCGCGCGGATCTACGGCGAGGTGCTCGGTTACGGACAGGCCGCGGACGCGTACCACATCGCGCAGCCCGATCCCGAATCGAAGGGCGTTATCCTCGCGATGTCGCGCGCGCTCGAGCACGCCGGCGTGCGCCCCGATCAAGTGGGTTACGTGAACGCGCACGGCACGTCGACGCCGCTCGGCGATCTCGCGGAGTCGCAGGCGATCGAGCGCGTGTTCGGCGAGCACGCGACGAGCGGTACGCTCGCGGTGTCGTCGACGAAGTCGATGCACGGACACTTGCTCGGCGCCGCCGGTGCCATCGAAGGCATCGCGACGGTGTTGGCGCTGCACCGCGGCATCCTGCCGCCGACGATCAACTACGAAGTGCCCGATCCCGAGTGCACGCTCGACTACGTTCCGAACGTCGCGCGCAAAGCGCAGGCGCAGATCGCCATGTCGAACGGGTTCGGCTTCGGCGGCCACAACACGTCGGTCGTATTCGGGCGCCACGACTAGCACGATGGCGAGCACGTAACATGGCCGGGGAGAGGCGGCGTGCGCGGTTGCGCGCGCTGCTCAAGCTCGCCGGTGTAGCGGACGTCGACAGCGCGAAGCTCGAGCCGGCGTTCATGCACGCCAGCGCGGGCCGCGAGCAGTCCCAGACGTCGAACGAGCGGCTGGAGTTCTTCGGCGACGCGATCCTCGGCTTCGTCGCGTCGCGCTGGCTGATGGCGAAGTATCCCGATCTCAGCGAAGGCGCGCTCACCCGGCGCAAGGCGCACGTGGTGAGCGGCGCGGCGTGCGCGGAAACCGCGCGCCGGCTCGGTTTTTCCGAGCTGATCGTGCTCGGGCAAGGGATGGAGCGCAGCGGCGGCACCGGCAACGAGACGATCCTCGCCGACGCGTTCGAGGCGTTTCTCGCCGCGCTGTACGACGCCACCGATCTCGAGCGCGTCGCGCGCTTCCTGGAAAAGGAGCACCTCGCGCCGATCGACCGCCGCAACGTGGGCGAGCGCGACGCGAAGACCGATCTGCAGGAGTTCGCGCAAGGCGTGCTGCGTCTCACGCCGCTCTACTTCGAGCGCGCCGAAGGGCCGCCGAGCGACCGCCGGTACACCTCGCAGGTGCGCGTCGGCGACGAGATTCTGGGCGAAGGAATCGGCCCGTCCAAGAAGGCGGCGCAGCAGAGCGCCGCCGCGATGGCGCTCTCGACGCTGCGGAACCGCCACCCGGAAGCGCAGGCGGCTGCGGCGTCGAAAGACGACGGCCGGGTGATCGCGCTCGACAAGCGTCGCCGAACCCGTTCCCCCCGCAAGCCCGATCGCGGAGCGCCCGTCTAACTCCATGCGCCTCAAGTCTCTCAAAGTCTTCGGCTTCAAAACGTTCGCCGAGGCGACGACGCTCGATTTCGTCGACGGCACCACGGCGGTCGTCGGACCGAACGGTTCCGGGAAGTCGAACCTCGTCGACGCGATCCGCTGGGTGCTCGGCGAGCAGTCGTCGCGCTCGCTGCGCTCGCAGAAGATGGAGGACGTCATCTTCGCGGGCAACAACACGCGCAAGCCGCTCGGCATGGCCGAGGTGTCGCTGACGTTCGACAACACGGAGCGCGTGCTGCCGCTCGACTTCGGCGAGGTGCAGATCACGCGGCGCGCGTACCGCGTCGGCGAGTCGGAGTTCTACATCAACCGCGAGCCCGTGCGCTTGCGCGACGTGCACGAGCTGCTCATGGGAACGGGCCTCGGCCCCGGCTCGTACGCGATCGTGTCGCAGGGCCAGATCGACTCGATCCTTTCGTCGAAGCCCACCGAGCGGCGCGCGCTGTTCGAAGAGACGGCCGGCATCGGCAAGTTCCTCGCGCGCAAGCACGAAGCGTTGCGCCGGCTGGACGCCACCGAGCAGAACGCGATCCGCGTGAACGACCTGATCGCGGAGCTCGAGCGGCGCGTGCCCGAGCTCGACACCCAGGTGCGCCGCGCGAAGCGTTACCGCAAGGTGACCGCGCGCGTGCGCGATCTCGAGATATTGTCGTTCCTGCGCGCGTCGTCCACCCGCCGTGCCGAGCGCGAGCGCGTCGCGGCCGAGCTGGAGCAGCACGAGAACAAACGCGCAGCCGCGGCGGCGCGCGCCGCGCAGCTCGGCGCGCAGCTCTCCGCGTTGCGCGAGACGATGTACACGGTGGAGCTGCAGCTCGACAACGACCGCGCGCAGGCGCAGACCGCGCGCGCGGAGCTGGCGCGCATCGAGGCCGATCTCGCCGCCGCGGTGGCGCGGCGCGACGGGCTCGAGCGCCAGTCGAACGCCGTGATCGCCGACCGCGAGCGCGTGGAGAGCGAGCGCGTGACGCTGCGCGAGCAGATCGCCGCGCTCGAGGAACGGCTCGCGCCGCTGGTCGCGCAGACGGAAAGCTCGCGGGAGCGCGAGCTCGCGGCTTCGGAGGCGGTGGCCGGTGCGCGCGGCGCGCTCGACGCGGTGTACCAGGAGCTGCGCGCGGTCGAGGCGCTCGCCGCGGAGCGCGCGGCGAACGAGGCCGAACGGCGCGCGCAGATCGCGTCGGCGCGCACGGAGATCGAGCGGCTGGAAGGCGAGCACGCGAGCGCGCTCGCCGAGCGCGACGCGCACGCGAAGATGGCCGAGGAAGCGCGCGGGCGGTTCTCCGAGCGCGAAGTGCTGATCGCGCGCTACGAAGCGGAAGCGACGGCGCAGCGCGAGCGCGCCCGGCTCGCGCGCGAGCGCGGCGACGATGCGGCGCAGCGCGTGGCCGACCTGCAGCGGCGCCATCGCGACATCGCGTCGGAGATCGCGGGCGCGGAGTCGCGCCTGCACACGATCGAAGAGTTGGAAGCGGCGCTCGAGGGACACGCGCACGGCACGAAGTCGGTGGTCGAGGCGTCGCAGCGCGGGCTGCTGCACGGCCTGCACGGCGTCGTGTCGAACCTGATCTCCACCGACGAGCGGTACGCGCGCGCGCTCGACATCGCGTTCGGCGCCGGCTTGTCGAACATCATCGCGGCGACGTCCGAAGACGCCGAAGCGGCGGTCGCATATCTGCGCGCGCGCGAGTTGGGCCGTGCGACGTTCCTGCCGCTCGACACGCTCGCGCAACGCGAGGGGCGCGACCTCGGCAACGTGCGCAACCGTCCGGGCGTGATCGGCTACGCGCACACGCTCGTGCGCGCCGAGCCGCGCTACCGCGGAATCGTCGCGTTTCTCGTCGGGCGCATTCTGGTGGTGGACGAGCTGCGCACCGGCATCCAGCTCACGCGCGGCGAGGGATTCCGCGACTCGATCGTGACGCTCGACGGCGATCAGATCATGGGCGGCGGCGCGATCACCGGCGGCCGCTTCCGCAAAGAGCGCTCGATCCTCGCGCGGCGCGCGCAGGCCGAGACGCTCAAGGAACGCATTCCGCAGCTGCGCGCGCAGCTCGAGCAGATCGAGCGCGACGGCGCCGGCGCCAAGGCGGAGCTCGATGCGGCGAGCGCCGAGCGCGACGAAGCGACGAAGCTCGCGAACGACGCGGACGTGGCGCTGCGCGACGTGCGCACGCAGCTGCAGGGACTCGTGACGGAGATCGAGCGGCTCGACGCTGCAGTCGTGACGTCGGGCGCACGCATCGAGACGCTGTCCGCATCGCACGACGAGGTCCGCTCGCGGCTGCACGCGCTCGAGCGCGTCGCGGACGACCACGTCGATCTCTCCGAGCAGCGCACCGCGCTCGAAGCGCAGCTCGCCGCGGCGCGCGAGCGCATCGCGTCGGTCGAGGCGGAGCAGGGTGAGGTCGCCGCGGCGGCGAGCGCGCTGCGCGAGCAGATCGCCGCGCTGAGCGCGGAGCACGACGGCACGGTGACGCGCCTCGGCCTGCTCGACGCCGACGCGCAGCGCGCCGGC
>JAXDMB010000451.1:0-10244 GCA_034666325.1 Vulcanimicrobiota bacterium | reverse complement strand
ACGGCGAAGCTCGTCGCCATGAGCTCGTTGCCCATCGAGGGCTGCCCGCCGCGAATCGGCAGGATCAGCGCGCCGGCGAGCGCCGCGAGGCCGACGCCGATGCCGAACACGACCGTGAACAGGCGCTGCACGTCGATCCCGATGCAGTCGACCATCTCGGGATCGTCGATTCCCGCGCGAATGATGGCGCCGTACTTCGTGCGCTCGAGCGCGATCCACACCGCGCCGATCACGAGCGCCGCGGCACCGACCAGGAACAGCCGGTAGAACGGAAAGCTCACTGCGCCGAGCGGTATGCCGCCGGCGAGCGCGGCCGGCACGTCCACGCTGGTGGGATTCGCGCCCCAGATCAGCACGATCGCCTCCTGCACGATCAGCACCAAACCCAGCGTGAACAGGATCTGATAGACATGACCGGCGCGCGCGAGCCGCCGCATCGCGACCGCATCCACCAGCAATCCCAGCGCCGCGACCACGACCGGGACCACCGCGATCGCGAGCCAGAAATTTCCGGTCGACGAGACGACGGTGAACGCGACGTACGCGCCGAGCGCGTAGAACGCGCCGTGCGCGAAGTTCGGGATGTCGAGCATGCCAAAGATCAGCGTCAAACCCGCCGCGACAAGCGCATAGATCATGCCTTGCACGATCCCGTTGAGGAGCTGGACCTCGACCAGTCCCGACATCAGGCCGCGCCGTCCCACACGTTCGCGCCGCCGGCGTACGTCGCGCGCACGCCCAGCTTCCCGAGCGTGAACGGATCCGCCGTGAGCGGGTCGCCGTCGAGCACCACGAAATCGGCGAGATACCCGGGCGCGAGCCGGCCTTTCACCTCGTGCTCGTCCGACGCGTACGCGGCGTTCGTCGTGTAGAGCGCCAGCGCTTCGAGCGGCGTGATGCGCTGCGACAGCCCGAGCGGCGTGCCGTCGTAACCCGTGCGCGTCACGCACGACTGCAGCGCGAGCAGCGGCTGGAACGGCCCGCACGGATAGTCCGACGAGCCCGCGACCGCGACGCCGTGGTCGAGGAACGAGCGGTGCGCGAACATGCGCTCGATGCGCTCGGGCCCGTACCACTCCAGCAACTTGCCGCCGTGATAGTGCACGTAGCTGCCGAACGGCGCGGCGATCGCGCCGAGCGCTTTCATCCGGCGCAGGATGTCGTCGTTCACGATGCTGCAGTGCTCGATGCGGTGATGGATGTGCGGGCGGTCCTTCTCGTCGTTCACCGCCTCCAATTGATCGAGCAGCTTGCCGATCGCGCGGTCGCCGTTCGCGTGCACGCAGATGCAGTTGCCGTCGAGATGCGCCATGCGGACGACGTCGCGCAGCATCGCGTCCGACAGCGTCTGCATCCCGAAGTCGTCCGTGGTGCCCTCGAACGGCTGCTCCATCAGGCACGTGCGCCCGCCGATCGCGCCGTCCACGAACGTCTTGATGCCGCCCAGCCGCAGATGATGGTCGCCGGCGCCGGTGCGGAACTCGTTCGTGGCGAGCAAACCGTAGTGCTCGAAGTGCAGCAGCATGTTGACGCGCATCGTCAACTCGCCGCGCCGCTGCGCTTCCTGCAGCAGCGCGATGTCGTCCGGGCCGATCATGGCGTCGGTAACGGACGTGATCCCGGCCGCGTGGAACGCGCGCATCGCGAGCTGCAAGCCGCGCAGGCGGTCCTCCGGCGTGCTCGCCGGCGCGATCGTCTGCGGCAGCCGCGTCGCCTGCGGGTACGCGAAGTCGAAGATCGCCGTCTCGAACAGGATGCCGTTGAGGCGACCGCTGCCGTCGCGCCCGAACTTGCCGCCCGGCGGCGCTTCCGACGACTCGTCGATGCCGCCGAGCTCGAGCGCTTTGGAGTTGACGACGCCCCAGTGCCCGGCCACCTGCAGCACCATGATGGGATGCTCGCGGCTGATCTCGTCGAGGTCCCACCGCGTGAGCACGCGGCCTTCGGACATCTTCGCGTCGTCGTACCGGCTGCCGCGAATCCACCCGCCGGGCGGCGTGTGCGCAAGCTCCGCGCGCAACTTCGCGAAGATCTCCGCGAGCGACGACACCGCGTCGATCGACAGATCGAGGTGCAGCATGTCTTCGGCGGCGACCGCGAGATGCGCGTGCGCGTCGTTGAACCCGGGAACGATCACGCCGTCGCGATAATCGATCACTTCGGCGTCGGGAAAACGCTCGCGCAATTCCGCGAGCGTTCCCGTGGCCGCGACCATTTCGCCGGACACGGCGAACGCCTCGGGCTCGTCTCCGGCCATCGTGACGATGCGCTGCGCGCGAAAGATCGTCGTCATCGGGGACGGGTTCGCTCGCCCGGAGAGAAATGTCCTCGCCCCGTGAACCGGCCGTTAGCGCACGTGCGCCCGGGCCGTCAGTCGGATCGGGGGCCGCCGTGCTTGCAGCGTTCGCCGGGCGCGAGCTGGCGGAAGTATCCGGAGAGCCAGCCCGACACGTCGAGACCCGTGTACATCGAGGTGTTGTGGACTTTGATCTGCAGGACGTTGTCGCCGGGCTGGAACCAACCCGCCGGCGCGCCCATGATGTTGAACTGCGTGGTGAACGTGAGCGAGGTCGTCGTCGGGTTGTTCGTCCAGCCCGGCTGCGTGTTGCCGTTGAGGCTGACCGTGTAGTAGTTGTCGCCGAAGATCGAGAGGTACAATGCGGCGGGCATCGTCGTCACGTGCGGCGGCAGCGCGCAGAGGCAGAAGTGGTACGTGTAGAGGTAGTCGCCGGAGGGTTCCATGGAATTGGCGCCCGCGTTCGGATCGGGACCGATCCACTGCGAGCCCGGGAACGCAGCGTGCCATCCACCCGCGAGCGCGTTCAGCGGTGACGCGGGTTGCGGGGTCGACCCGGTCGCCGGCTTCTGCACGAACCACGTCGCGTTCGTCACCAGCGGTTTCATGGTCGGCGTGCAGCACTCGGGAGGCACCGCGCGCGGGTCGTACACGCCGGACGGTGCGACGCGCTGCGTCTGTGCTTGGGAGGGTGTTGCGGGCGCGAGCAGCGCCGCGGCGGCGCCGGCGATCGCGAAGGCTGCGATCTTCTGAAAAGCGTTCATGACGAAGTCTCATCTCTGCCGCGAGAGCGGCGATGCGTGTGTGAACTGCGATGCTCAGCGCGGGCAGTGGCCGTCGGGGCCGAGCGGCTGGAAGTAGCCGGAGATCCAGCCGGAGACGTCGAGTCCCGTCGGTCCGGAGACGTTGTTGACGACGTACTTGATCTCGTTGTCGCCGTTTTGAAAGTAGTACGACTGCGTGCCCGGGATCACGGTCGCGACCGTGAAGCCGTTGACCAGCACGTCTTGTCCGATCGGGTGGTTGTTCAAGAACGCGTGAAAGCTGTTGTCGGCGTACGATGACAGCGACAGTGCCGCCGGAAAGAAATCCAGACCGACGCCCTTCGGCGGGCCGCACAGGCAGAAGTGGTACGAGTAGACGTAGTCGCCGCTCGGCTCGTTGAAGTCCGTGCCGGCGTTCGCGTCGGGGCCGATCCACTGCGATCCCGCGAACGGAACGTGCCAGCTCGGCGTCGAGGTAATCGCCACCGCTTGATGCGCGGGGCCGGACGGCGGCGTGACCGTCCACGTGTTGTTGGTGTTCACCGGCCGCTGCGCGGCGGTGCAGCAGACGGGGACCGGCGTCGGACGAACGATGATGCCCGTGCCGGGCAGCTGGCGCGCGGTCTGCGCGAACGACGGTGAAGCTGGTGCGATCAGCGCCGCACCGGCGCCGAGGATCGCGAACGCGAGGATCTTCGAGAACGTGTTCATGAGGTGGTCTCGCTTCCGGGAAGAAGGCGTGTGAGACGCGGTGAACGACCGCGCGAACCGATCGTAGTCCGCGCGATTTCAACGCGCTTTCACGGCGGAAGCCGAAGCCGGCGATGAATTCGCACCGCCGGAAGGACGCATGTGTAGCCGAGCGCCGCGGGCTGCGCCGAGACTTTCGGCCCGGCGGGTGGTACAATAACGGCATGCAAGCTCCGTTGAAGAAGCTCTCGGAAAAGGCACGGACCGAGCAGGCCAACAACGAAGCCGACGCCGGCGACGCGGTTCTGGAAGACAGCGCCCCGCTGCGCGGGTCCGCCTACGTGAAGCCCCCGTCGTTCGGCGGCGCCTCGCTCGTGAAAGAGGCGAAGGTCGCCGCGTTCAAGGCGCGCAGCCTGCTGAGCTAGACCGCTTTACCCCACTGCACGAGCGGGGTGCCCGAGCACCCCGCTCGCTAGATCCGCAAGCGCCGAGGATACGACCTCGGCGTTTGCGTCGAAACGGGCCGCGCCGGTGCGGTCGACCCGAATCATACCGACCCGCTTGCCGTCTTCCAAGACCGGGACGAACATGACGCCGGCGAACGTGACGGGATCCGTACGGATTTCCCTTCGGTCCCGATCCCGGAGGTTGCGGGTTGAAGCGAGGGCGAGCAGGCCATATTGGCTGGCGAGCATCGCCCGAAAAACACGTTCTGCATATCGCTCCACTTCGGCTCGCGCGTCGCTCAGCGCCGGCGGAGCGTTCTTGGGAACGGGAGCCGACAGCATCGCCATCGCGGAGAATTGCGGAGCCCCGAGCGAAGCGATCTTTTGAAACTGCGCCGAAAGCGTTTGCGCCGCAGCGTTCGCCCGGTCGAGATCCGTCGCGGGCACCGAGAACTGCGTATTGGCTTCGACACGAGCGGCCGCAACCACCGGTCGTGCTGCGTCGGCCGGCACTCGCTGAGCAAGCCATTTCCGTCCGAAGCCCGCGGCCAGCACGAGGCCGACGACGCACACGACCGGCCACAGCAGCGCCGCGCCGATGCGCGCTCCGCCGGCCGCGTACGCGCGCGCAAGATCGTTCTGGTCGTGCGCCATCTCGTAGGTGAATTCATCGCGTTGCGATAGGCGCGTCCGCCCTTCCGGGGCCGGCGTCGCGGTTGGTTTCGGTGTGGGCCGCGCACTCGGCGTAGCGCCGCCCGCGTTCGTCTTCTTGTCCGCCGCCGGCGAGCTCGTTTGCGGGGCCGCTCCGGTCGAGACGACAGGCACCCCGGTCGCGAACGCGACGAGTCCGATGAGCACCAGAAGTCGAAGGTTTCCGGGCGCCGAGTTCACGCCAGCCATGTTGCGAGGTTCGGTGCCCGGCACGTGCTCCCTAGTAAAGACGCGCTACGGACGCGCGTCACGCCTCGCTCACCCGGCGATGAGCGTGCGCTGTTCCTCGACGTAGCGCGCGTCGCCCGTCAAGCGCGCGGCGAGGCGCAGCGCGCGCGACAAGTCCATCACCATGCCGCCGCGGCGCAGCCGCACCAAGCCCGCCTCGCAGTGCTCACGGGCGCGCGGAACGTCGCCCAGATGCTGCAGCGCGTGCGCCGCCGCCACGTGCGCGGCGCCGGCGAAGTGCGATCCGCCGCCGAGCGCCATGCGCGGTATCGCGTCGAGCGCGAGCGGCAGCGCGGCGGACGGCGCTTTGGCGGCGTTGAGCGCTTCGGCCGCGCGCAGATCGGCGAGCGCGCGCAGGCAGTGATCGCTGGGAATCGTCGCGCGCGCGGCGCGCACGGACGCGAGCGCCTCCGCGGCTTTGCCGTGCGCGGTTTGCAGCCGGCTCACGAGCAAGTGCATGCGTGCGAGCCAGTGTCCTTCGACGCCCGCGAACGTGCAATACGAGGTCTGCGGCAAACCGTCCAGCACGTTGCTGGTGGCGCCGACGGCGAGCGCCGCGAAGCCGAGCACGACCTCGGCGCGAACGCGCTCCGCGTCCAAGCCGTGCCATGTTGCGGAACGGTATGCTTCGATCGCGCGCGCGGTCGCCGTGTCCACCATGTCCGCGATCGCGAGACAGCACGCCGCAATGTCGGTCGACACCCGCACGAGCTGCGATTGCGGCGCGACGCGGCACGACTGCAAGATGCGCCCGGCCGTCTCGAGCGCGCGGAGCGCTTTGTGCGGGTCGTGATCTTCAAGGTAGAGATTGCCGAGCAGCGCGAGGTGGCGCGCGTGCACCCGGCGCCGCCGCTCCGGCAGCTCCGCAGTGACGCTCTTCATCGCGATCGCGCGCTCGGCGTGCGGGATCGCTTCGGCATGGCGGCCTTGCGCGGCGAGCGCGTAGGCCTGCGCGAACGCCAGCTCCAATGCGAGCTGGTCGTGCGGCGCACCGGCGCGGCGGGCTTGCAGCAGCTCGTCCGCCGCCTGCTCCGGCCGCCCGGACACGGCGAACGCGCACGACTCGAGCGCGCGCAGCGCGCGAACGCCGTCCGTCCCGAAGCCGTAGCGAAGCAGCTCGTCCGCGCGGCGCAGCGCCGCTTCCACGCGACCGCACTGCACCGACTCGTACAGCAGCTCCAGCTCGTCCGCCAGCAAGTCCGCGCGGTCGTAGTGAACGCTCGCGTGAAGATGCGCTTCGATCGCTTCGCGGATGCGGCGGTGCGCTTCGGACCGCTCGCGATAGAACTGCCGCATCGACAGGCCGAGTTCTTCGGACGCGATCTTGTGCAGCTGGCCCGTGATGTCGCAGCGCTCCAAGATGCGCATCATGCGCGAGCCGCCGGAACGGCGGAGCGCACGAAGCGCTGCACGGCCTCGACGAAACGGGCGTCGTCTTCCGAGAGCGCCAGCGCTCGCGCCAAGCGGTTGGAACGAAGCGCCGTCGCGTCGTTCAGCGAGCGCATCAAGTGGCGCACTTCCTGGTTGAGCGTCTGCTGCGCGTCTTTCACGACCGGTCACCTCGGGCGTTATCTCGTTCCGGCCGCTCGTCGGTGGAACGGACCGCCGAATTCATTCGGACTTTGCGTGGCCCCTGTGACGAACACGGCGTACCACCATGGGACCGTAACGCTTCCGAGCGTGCGTTGAGCGCGGAGCGCCCGCCCGGTGGCACACACGTGGCAGTCGTGGGAGCGCGGCGCGGGCGGGACGAGGGCCGCGGCGTTCCCGGCGCGTACGCATGTGTCGTGGCGAGACGGCCGGGAATCACCATCACGGAGCTCCAGGAGCAGATCTTTCAGCGCGAAGGCTTTCGCGTCTCGTTCGAGCGCCTCGGCGCGTCCCAGGAGACGCTGCCGGCCTACGCGTTCTCGGTGATGGCGCCGCAAGGCTGGAAGGTCAGCGACTGGCAGCGCCTCCGGCTCACGGCATACGTGCTGCTCTTCCGCGGTGTGAAAGTCTACCGCGGCGACGGCGAGCCGATCGCGCGCGACGTGAAGCTGGGCCACCTGCGCGACACGTACTTCGAGGCGGAGTACGGCACGCTCGCGCCCGAAGCGCCGTCGTCCGAGGTTCCCGACAACGTCGTGCGGATCGAAACCGCGTCAGGGAAACCGAGCTCGCGCAAGCGCTAGTGGTCGTTGTACCAGCGCTTCAGCAGCAGGATGCGTTTGCGGCCGGCCGAGCGCCGGAACCGGTCACCCTCGTCTTCGGTGAGCTTGTCGAGGTACACGTGAAGCGGCGCGTGCTCGGACCACTGCTGCAGGAGATAGGCGCCGCACGAGCGGCACCGCCCTAGGTCCCAGTCGACCGACTCGACGTGGCCGAGCTCTTCGATCTGCTCGTACGCCGGATCGTCGCAGCATTTCACGGCGCTGACGTTCGCGAGCGAGCCGGAAGGAACATGGCGCGACCCGCGCCTCGTCGCGATGCGATCACTGCGGCGCGGGCGCCGGCGTCGCGGGCACCGCTTGCGAATCGTAGCGGGTACGGGTTTCAGATCGCTGTCGCGTGGCCGGCGATCAAGGAGTTGAGCGCGAAGGACGGCGTGAGGCCGAGCTCGTCGGCGAGCGCCTTCGTGTAGTCGCGGTACTCGCGGATCGCGCTCGCACGGTCGCCGCGCGCGAGGTGCGCGCGAACGGCGAGCTCGCGCGCGCGCTCGTCGCACGGGTCGAAGTCGAGCGTCACGCGCACGAGCGCGAGCGCGACGTCCGGGCACTGCCGCGCGAGCGCGTTCTCCGCGAGCCGGTCGGTGGCGTCGCGCGCGGCGCTGAGCAGCCGGCGTTCGAGCATCGCGACGAAATCGGGATCGGCGGCGCGGCGCACGTACCCGCAGCACACGTGCCGCATGACGGCGAGCCAGCGTCCGGCGGAGGTGATGTCGGGCGTCTCCGACGCGCGGAACCGCGCCGCGAACGCTTCGATCTCCCACAGATCCACCCGCACGACGTCGCCGAGGCGGTAGCCGTCGCCCGACTGGACGATCGCGGCGTGGCCCAGGCGTTTGCGCAGGCGGTGGATCGCGATGTTGAGCAGGTTGCGCGCGCGCGCCGGCTCGTCGTCGGGCCAGAACATCGCTTCGAGAATCTCGCGGTCGATCGGATGGCGGCACTGCGCCATCGCGCACACCAGCAGGCGCTGCGCTCCGCTGAGCACGATCTCGGCGCCGTTCACCAGCGCGTGGCCGGAGAGGACTTCCAATTGGACGGGCAGGTCGGACGCCGGCGGCGGGACAGCGGCGGCATCGTACTCGAGGACTGCGTTCATACGTTCACCCTTGTCGTGTGCCGCGACAGCGGCCGGTAGTAGGATGAATGGATCGTAGGCTCGCGGCGCGAGCGGCGGTATTCGTGCCGGTACCGGATTTCTGTACCTAGACGAAACCGAAGCGAGCAGGAGTTCCCCTCTTCCGGCGGCCAGTGGTGGATACGCGCGACCCGGGCGTCGTCGGAGGAGCCTCGACTGGTCACGTCCTCGCTGTACTGCCCCCGCTTCATCGGTCGCGAGCGCGAGCTCAGCGCGCTCAACGATGTCGCTCGCCGTGCGGCAGCCGGCGACGGCGCGGTGGCGTTCGTCTGCGGGGACGCAGGAGCCGGCAAGACGCGCACCGTCGACGAGCTGTGCCGGCATTTGCCGCGCGGGATGCGCGCCTATCGCGCGACCTGCCTGGAGTACGCGCCCTCGCCGATGGGTCCGGCCGTCGACATCCTTGCGGCGCTGGAAGCGGAGACCGGATCGCGTACCGCCGCGGTCGAGTTCACCGCCCCCGCCGGCGAGGATCCGGCCGACAAGCGGCATCTCTTCGAGCGGGTCGCCGCGACGCTGCGAGCAGCCGGTTCGCAACATCCGTTCGCGGCCGTGATCGATGACGCGCACTGGGCGGATACCGTCACGTTGGAATTGCTGCAGTTCTTGATCGGAACGCTGCACGACGCGCGCGTTCTGATCGTGGTGGCGTACCGAACGGACGAAATCTCCGAGTCTCACCCGCTGCACGCGGTGATCGCGCGCGCGGCGCGCGCGCGCAACGTGCTGCGAATCGAGCTCGGCCCGCTGAGCCACGCGGAGATCCACGAGCTGATCGATGCGACGCTGCCGAAGAACCTTCGAATCGAGCCCGAATCGCTGCGGAGCGTCCGCGATCGCAGCGAAGGCAATCCGCTGTTTGCCGAAGAGTTCCTCAAAGCCGTCGTCGACAACGAGCGATCCGGCGACGTGCGGCTGGCTCTGCCGCATTCATTGCGCGGACTGCTCCTCGAGCGGCTGCGGCGACTGCCCGCCGACGATCTGCGCCTGCTGGAAATCGCCGCGCTGATCGGCCGGCGCTTCAAAGCCGCGTTTCTCGCGCGCATCGGGGCGCGCGAGGCCGGCTCGCTCGACGCGTTCCTGCGCATGGCCCTCGCGGAGCATTTCCTCATGGAAGACGAGGAAGAGCCCGGCTGTTTTTCGTTCCGGCACGCGCTCACGCGCGACACGATCCTCGACGGCGTCCTCGCCATGCACGTGCGCACGATGCACCTCGTCATCGCCCGGGAGATCGAGCGCGAGCCGGACCACGCCGAACGCGTGGTGGAGCTCGCCGAGCATTATTGGAGCGCAACCGCATTTGCGGAATGCGCCGGTTACGCGCAAACCGCCGGCGACCTTGCCAACGCGCGGTACGCCTACGCGGAAGCAGCGGCGCATTACGAGCGCGCTCTCGCGTGCGGCGTGGCCGATCCGGCCACGTGCATCGTACTGCATGAGAAGGCGGCGTCGGCGTACACGTCGCTCGGCGCATCGCAAAAGGCCGCCGAGCATCTGGAAATCGCCGTGGATCACTATACGGCGACACGAGACGACGGCCGGCTCGTTCAAGTGTATCTCGACCTCGCGGTTTCGCTCCGGCGCACCGGCCAAACCGACCGCGCGTTCGAAGCGCTGCGGCGTGCCGCCGAGCTGAGCACCGTCACCGGGAACGGCCGTCTGCTGCTCAAGAGCTCGGTCCAGCTGGCCCTGCTGCACGCGATGGTGGAGAATTGGAGTGAGGTCGACGTCCATCTCCGAGCCGCCGAGCCGCTCCTCCCCGAA
>JAXDMB010000450.1:0-10966 GCA_034666325.1 Vulcanimicrobiota bacterium | reverse complement strand
AGCGTGCACGTCTGCGACGACGTTCCGGGGACGCAGGTCCCTGCGGCCACGCTCGTCGTTCCGGTCTTCGCGTAGACCGTCGTGAACTGGGTCGCTTGGCTGTAGTTCCCGACGTAGATCAGCGTCGCGCCGTCGTACGCGGCGAGCGAAGCCGTTCCGGGCGACACGTAGCGCGGCGAGCGCGCGGACGAACTCGCCGCCACCGTGCGGTTCGGGATCGTGACGCTCAGCGGGAACGTCGCGCTGCCCGGAATCACCGGCGCCGGAACCCCCGCGACCGGCGCGACCGGCGCGCCGCTGCCGCCGCCGCCGGAACAGCCGCCGGCCGCGAACGCCAGCGCGAAGGGGACGAGATGACGAGCTTTCATGGGAGCACTTTCTGAAGCCGCCGGTCGCGGCGCGGAGCTAGAAGTGGACGCCGACTCCCGCGTACGGCGCGTTCACGGTGGTGTCGGACGGCGCGTTGGTGCGCGCGGTCGCGCGCTCACCGGCGAGGCCGAAATCGACGAAGAACGCCGAGCCGAGCTTGACGGTCGCGCCGGCGCGATATTTCCAATAGGTATAGGACAGCGGGATGGTCTGCCCGGACAGCGGGCCCAGCAGCGTGGACGTCGGGTACCGGTAGTTGCCGGAGATCCGCGGGTAGTACCACACGCTGCCCTCGAGCGAGAGCGGCTGGTCGAGATCGGGCAGCTTCGAGAGGCCGAAGCCGGCGCCCGACAGCCGCGGGATCCCGAGGTAGTCGTAGCTCTTCGACAGATAGCCGGCGCCGAGGTACACGCGCGGGTCGAAGATCTTGAAGCCGAGCCGCGCGTCGCCTTCGTTCTCCTGCGCGGTCAGCGCCGGAACGTAGGCCTGGCCCAGGCCGTTGAACGCCATGATCTGCTGGAAGCCGACCACCGTGACGCAGCCTTGATCGGTGCGCGAGGGGCAGTTGCCGGTCTGGTAGAGCGCGTTTCCGACGACCGTCCCGCAGCCGGGCTGCCCGGGCGCGCCGGGCGCGCACGCCCCGACGACCTGCTGCGCGGTGTGCGGGTACCGGTAGTGCCGGTAGTCGCCTTCGAGCATCGCGGGCAGCCCAAACAGCGGGAACTCGACCGCGCCGCGCAGCGCGTACGAGCCGGTCGCGGTGTTGCCCGGGCTGATCTCGTTGTAGACCTTCGGTGAGATGAGGTAGTCGCCGGCGATGAAGGCTTCCGTGCGCCTCGGCGGTGGCGAGGGCGTGGGGCTCGGCGTGGGAGCGGGCGTGGCGACCCGCGGCGGAACCGGGGCGGGCGTGGCTGCCGGAGCGGGCGTGCTCACCGGCGTGGGCACCGGCGACGCCAGCATGCGCACGACGACGACGCGGCGGTCGGGGATCCACTGGACGTAGGCGCCCATCGCTTCGGAGATCACGCGAACCGGCACGACGACGGTGCCGCGGTACATCGCGGGCGGCACGTCGAGCGGCCGGTCCTCGCCGTTCACCACGACGACGGCCTTGCCCACTGTGAGCTTGACGTCGGAGCCGGGCTTCGACACATCGGCCGTGCGGGTCGCCTCGTCCCACGATACGGTCGCCCCGAGCTGCTCGAACATCGAGCGCAGCGGAACGAGGATCACGCCGTTCCGGACGAGCGCGGCGAGCACGCGCCCCGACCGAAGCGTCTCGGGCTTGGCGTAGACGTGCGCGTCGTTGAACAGGATCGGGATCTCGCCGGACGGCGGGCTTCCAAAGGCGCCCGGCGGCGGCGCCGTCTGCGCGCCGCCCGGCACCGCCGAACCAAGCACGGCCGACGCCAGCGCGAGCATGAAGGCAGCGCTCGATCGTCCTAGCGCGTGGCTACGGTTCACGGGACCTCCCTCGTAATACCGAACACCGCCTCGGCCGAAGTGATTGTCCTCGAAGCGTGCCCTGCACTGTACGGCTAGTCAACATGCCGTCCGTCCTAATCCGGCGGGCCGTCCGGCTCAGCGAGTGCCGGGCATGCTGCCCGGGGCGATCGAGCGTCCCCCCAATCCCCCTCACGGCGCACGCCGGTCCGGCCGATGAGTATACCAACGTGGAGACCGTGACTTAGTGGCAGCGGCTGCCCCAGCGCGTCCCAGCTTCCTCGACCGGCTTGCTTCGACGTCCCATATGTGGGTCGCCGCGGCGTCGGTCGTGCTCGTCGTCTTGATGATCGTGCCGGTCCCGCCGTGGGTCCTCGACATGCTGCTGTCCGTGAACATCACGGTGGCGCTCGTCATCCTGCTCACGGCGCTGTACACGGAAAACGCGCTCGCGTTCTCCGTGTTCCCGACGCTGCTGCTGATCGTCACGCTGTTCCGGCTCTCGCTGAACATCACCGGTACGCGCTCCATCCTGCTGCACGGCTACGCCGGCCAGGTGATCGAAGCGTTCGGCAACGTCGTGGTCGGCGGCAACTACGCGGTCGGGATCGTGATCTTCGCGATCCTGATCGTCATCCAGTTCGTCGTGATCACCAACGGCGCCGGGCGCGTGGCGGAAGTCGCGGCGCGTTTCACGCTGGACGCGATGCCCGGCAAACAGCTCGCCGTCGACGCCGACCTCAACGCCGGCCTGATCACCGAAGCGGAAGCGCGCCAGCGCCGCAAGGACATCCAGCGCGCGGCCGACTTCTACGGCGCGATGGACGGTGCGTCCAAGTTCGTGCGCGGCGACGCCGTCGCGGCCGTCATCATCGTGTTCGTCAACATCATCGGCGGCTTCGTGATCGGCATCGCCCAGCAGGGCATGGGCATCGTCGAAGCGCTCCAGCGCTACACGCTGCTGACGATCGGCGAAGGCATCGTCACGCAGATCCCGGCGCTGCTCATCTCCACCGCGACCGGCATCATCGTCACCCGGGCGGCGTCGGAAGGCTCGTTCGGTCACGACCTCTCGCGCCAGCTCGTCCAGGAACCGCGCGCGCTGCTCATCGCGGGCGTGCTGCTGGTGCTGTTCGGTTTCTTCGGGCTTCCGCCGCTCTTCATGTTCATCATGGCGGCGATCGTGCTCGCGCTGTGGCTGCGCGGCCGCATCGATGCCAAGAACGCCGCGGCGAAAACCGGGTCGGGCGGCGCCAAAGGCCTCGCCGGAGGCTCCGGTGCGCCGGGCACGGGCGGCTCGAACGCGCCCGCGGTCAAGCCGGCGGAATCGGTCGTGCCGCTGCTCTCGTACGATCCGATGGAGCTGGAGATCGGCTTCGGCTTGATTCCGCTCGTGGACGTGTCGCAAGGCGGCGATCTGCTCGAGCGCATCACGATGATCCGCCGCCACGCGGCGCGCGAGCTGGGCATCGTCGTGCCGCCGATTCGCGTGCGCGACAACCTGCAGCTCAAGCCGTCCACCTATGTGGTGAAGATCTACGGGCTCGAGGTGACGCGCGCCGAGGTGATGGTGTCGCGCCTGCTCGCGATGAACCCGGGTACCGCCACGGGCGGCATCGACGGCATCCCGACCACCGAGCCCGCATTCGGTTTGCCCGCGCTATGGATCGCGGACGGCGCGCGCGGCGACGCGGAGATGGCGGGCTACACCGTCATCGACCCGACGTCCGTCATCGCGACGCACCTCACCGAGATCATCAAGACGCACGCGCCCGATCTGCTCGGACGCCAAGAGACGAGCGCGCTGCTCGACAACGTGAAGCAGCACTATCCCGTCGTGGTCGAGGAGCTCATCCCGAACCTGCTCACGGTGGGCGAGGTGCAGCGCGTGCTGCAGAACCTGCTGCGCGAGCGGATTCCGATCCGCAACCTGCTGCTGATCCTCGAGAACCTCGCGGACGGCGCGCGCGCGTCCAAGGACATCGACTATCTCACCGAGCGCGTGCGCGCGGCGATGGCGCGCCACATCTGTGCCGAGTACGCGGAGAACGGTCTGCTGTCGGTGATCACGGTCGATCCGCGGCTCGAGACGCTGCTGGGCGAAGCGGTGCGCCGCGGCGAGGACGCCTACGCGCTGCTCGATCCGGGCACCGTTCAGAAAATTTACGCGTCGCTCACCAAGCGCATCGCGGACGCGCAGCAGGGCGGATTGCACCCGATCGTGCTGACGTCGCCGGGCACGCGCCTCGCGCTCAAGCGCCTCACAGAACGCGCCGCGCCGTCGCTCGTCGTGCTCTCGTACAGCGAGATCGCGCCGGGTCTGCGCGTGGAGTCGATCGGCCAGATCTCGACCACCGAAGAAGCGCTCGAGCCGGTCGGAGCGCCGGCGTAAGCCATGCTGCGCATGCTCGGATTCGGGCCCAAACCGCTCGCGCCGCAACTGAAGGCCAAGCTGCCGCAAGAGAACAGCTTCGTCGATCTCGTCATCACGGGCGGCGGCCCGCGCGGCTCGGTGTGCGTCGAGGCGGTCACGGATCGTAATTTTTCGGTAAGCGCGCTGGCCGGTACCGAGAGCGGCCGCAACGGCGTGTTCTCGTACAGCAACGGGGTCGGCAAGTTCCGTTTCAGCTCGAAGTGCGTCGCGCTGCGCGGCCGCACGGCGGTGTTCGCGATCCCGCAGCGCATCGAGACGCTGCAAGTGTTCTCCGGCGCGCACCAGCGCGCCGCGGTGCGCCTCGACGCTACCGTGCCCGCGCAATGGCGTTTCGCGCCGAACGGGCGCGGTTCAGGCGATTACGCGCGCGCTTCGCTCACGGACGTCAGCCGCTCGGGTGCGTCGCTGATCGTCGACCGTGACGTGAAGAAGGGAACGTTCGTGGAGACGCGTTTCGCGGTCAGCACGGCGGTAGCGCCGCTCGTATTGCTGGGCGAGGTGATGCGAAGTTCCGCACTCGAATCGTCGAAGAAGGTATCGTTGGGTCTGCGTTTCCACGGGGTGAAGCCCGAGGAAGACCGCGCGATCATGGAGTTCATCAACAAGCGGCAAGCCGATCGGCGAAACCGCGGCCTGGCCTAAAGGGAGCACAACGGACTGTGAGCGCGAAGCGTGTACTCATCGTTGACGACGCGGTCGTCATGCGGATGATGATAAAAGGCATCCTGAGCAAGAACGGCTACGAGGTGGTCGGCGAGGCGCAGAACGGCGTCGAGGCGGTCGAGAAGTACAAGGCGCTCGTGCCGGATCTCGTCACCATGGACATGGTGATGCCGGAGATGGACGGAATCACGGCGGTCAAAGAGATCGTCGCGGGCGACCCCAACGCGCGCATCATCATGTGCACGTCGATGGGCCAGCAGGCGCTGGTGGTCGAGGCGATCCAGGCCGGCGCGAAGTCGTTCATCACCAAGCCGTTCCAGCCGCCGAAGATCCTCGAGACGATCCAGAAGGTGCTCGCGTGATGACGACGCCGCTCACCCTCAACGAGCTTCAGCGCGACGCGCTCAAGGAAGTCGGCAACATCGGCGCGGGCCACGCGGCGACGGCGCTCTCGCAGCTGCTCAACACCACGGTGAAGCTGTCCGAGCCCTCGATCGACGTGCTGAAGTTCCGCGATCTCACGACGCGCATCGGCTTCGCCGACCGCCAGATCGCCGCGCTGCACATGTACGTGCGCGGCGACGCGCCGGGCCAGATGGTGGTGCTGTTCGACCGCGAGCAGGCGATGGAGTTCACCAACGTCTTCATCAAGCGTATCATCGGCGACATCCAGATCTTCGACTCGATCATCGACTCGACGCTCAAGGAGCTCGGCAACATCATCGCGGGCTCGTATCTCACCGCGCTGATCTCGCTGACCGGGATCAACCTGCTGCCGTCGGTCCCCACGCTTTCGTACGGCACGATCCAGGCCGCGTTCCGCACGCTGATGTCGATCCTGCCGGATCAGGACGTGTTCCTGATCGAGTCGCAGTTCCTCGACAAGGACAAAGCCGTGTCGGGGCAGTTCATCCTGATCCCGGAGACGGGCTCGCTGCAGCCGCTGCTCTCCGTGTTCGGCGTCGAGTAGCGGACCCCCGAAGCGCGTAGCGACATGCCCGCCGACGACTTTTTCGACAGGTCCGAGTTCGTCCAGTATTTTCGGGACGAGACGGACGAGCTGCTCAACTCCATCGACGCGGATCTGCTGCGGCTCGAGCAGTTCGTCGATACGGGGACGATCGACGGCGAGATCGTGAACGCGCTCTTTCGCGCGCTGCACACGATCAAGGGCAGCGCGGGGATGCTGGAGTTCTGGGCGGTTCAGCAGGTCGCGCACAAGCTCGAGAACGTCTACGACTTGTTGCGCAAGGACCACATGCCGCTCACCGAGAGCGGCGTCAACCTGCTGTTCGAAGGACGCGACGTGCTGACGGCGCTCGTGCGCGCCGCGGTGTCCGGTGAAGAAGCGCCGTCGGGCGTGGACGAGTACGTCGAGCGGCTCGACGCCTTCGCGGGCGTGTACGACTCGACCGCGCAGGCGATCGAAGGGCCGCGCAGCGAGAACGACCAGGAAGAAGATCTGACGCCCGTCGACGACGCGCAGCTCAGCGCGTTCGAAGCCGAAGTGGCGCGCCTGCTCGCGCAAGCGCAGGCCCGGCAGGCGTATTCCGACGCCGTGTCCGCGCCCCCGGCGCACGACGCACCGGCCGTGCAAGCCGCACCCGCGGTCGACGTCGATGCGGCGCAGGCGGCGGTCGACGCGCTGTTCACGAAGCCCGCTGCGGCGCAAGCTAGCGTCGCTGCAGCAGGCGCGGCGCCCGCGCCGTTCGCCGCGGCGTTCGAGCCCAAAGCAGCGCAGCCCGAAACGCAGCGCGTCGCGCCGACACCGAGTGCGCCGGCTGCCGCGAACGGCACCTCTGCCGCCGGCGCATCGGCGCCCGACGCCAAGCGCGTCGTGTCCGCGAAGAACCAGACGATTCGCGTCGACATCGAGCGGCTCGACATGCTGCTCAACCTCGTGGGCGAGCTCGTCATCAACCGCACGCGCATCTCCGACATCGCGGCGACGCTGGGCCGCGAGCTCGGATCGAACGGCCGCGCCGAGAAAGGCCGCACCGACAACGGCCTGTCGAACCTCGCGAAGGATCTCTCGGAGTCGTCCGCGCTGCTCGCGCGCACGACCAACGAGATCCAAGAAAGCATCATGAAGGTCCGCATGGTGCCGATCGGCCAGGTGTTCGACCGGTTCCCGCGCATGGTGCGCGACCTCGCGAAAGCGCGCGGCAAGGACATCCACCTCGAGATCGCCGGCGCCGAGACCGACCTCGACAAGACGATCGTGGACGAGGTCGGCGAGCCGCTGATGCACCTCGTGCGCAACTGCGTGGACCACGGCATCGAGCCGCCCGACGTGCGCGAGGAGCGCGGCAAGCCGCGCCACGGCACGATCAAGCTCAACGCCTACCACGAAGGCAATCAGGTGATCGTCGAGATCTCCGACGACGGCGGCGGGATCGACCTGCAGCGCGTGCGCGAGAAAGCCATCCGCATCGGCGTGATCGACGAGGGCGCCCGTCTGTCGGACCGCGAGATCATCGAGCTCATCTTCACGCCCGGCTTCTCGACCGCCGATCAAGTGACGGACGTGTCGGGGCGCGGCGTCGGCATGGACGTCGTCAAGAAGAACATCCTGCGGCTCAAAGGCGTGTTCGACGTCGACTCCGTGCACGGCGAAGGCACGAAGTTCACGATGAAGCTGCCGCTGACGCTGGCGATCATCCAGGCGCTGCTGGTGAACGTCGCGCAGGAGCTCTACTCGATTCCGCTCGACTCCGTGATCGAGTCGCAGCGCATCGACGCGAGCGACGTGCGCACGGTCCACGGCGGCGAGGTGATCACGCTGCGCGGCCAAGTGGTGCCGCTGATTCGCATCGCGGAGTTCTTCCGGCTCGACGCGCCGCGCGATCCCGACAAGGTGATGATCGTGATCGTCGGCCTGCAGGGCCGCCAGGTGGGGCTGGTGGTCGACTCGTTCCAGGGCGAGCAAGAAATCGTCATCAAACCGCTGTCCGACGTGATCGGCCGCATCGCCGGCATCTCGGGCGCGACGATCCTCGGTAACGGATCCATCTCGCTCATCATCGACGTGCACTCACTGGTCGCCACCGCCTACGGCAGCGGAAGAGTCACCCGCGCCGAATTCTCGGGAGTTTAGGAAGAGACAAAGCAATGTCAGAGACCATTCAAGTCGTCAGCTTCAAGTTGGCCTCGGAAGAGTACGGCGTCGACATCGCGCAGGTGCAGGAGATCAATCGCATGGTCGCCGTGACGCACGTGCCGCGCGCGCCGCAGTTCATGGAAGGCGTCATCAACCTGCGCGGGCAGCTCATTCCGATCATCGACCTGCGCGCGCGCTTCGGCATGCCGCGCGCCGAGCACACCAAGAACACGCGCATCGTGGTCACCGAGATCGGCACGAAGCGCGTCGGCATGGTCGTGGACTCGGTGTCCGAGGTGCTGCGCCTGGCGGTCGACCAGATCGAGCCCGCGCCGGAGATGATCACGGGCGTCGACACGGAGTACATCCGCGGCGTCGGCAAGATCGAAGACCGTTTGATCATCCTGCTCGATCTCGCGAAGATCATCACGGGCTCGGAGAAGCGCGAGCTCGACTCGGCCGACGTTGAGGCGGCCGCCGCCGCCTGACCTCGCCGAACGGGCCGGAAATCGGACCGCATCGGCGAATCGCCATCCCGTGACCGATCAAGCCGCCGCACAGAGCACCGAGAGCGCCGCCGCCGAGCCGGGCGGCCGCAGCTTTCCGATCGGCCGCACCCTGGCGTGGCTCGGGATCGCGGGCGCCTCCGCTGCGCTGACGTACTTCGTGCTGCGCGCGACGGTCCTCAACCGCCCGGCGGTGAGCGACGAGACCACCGATCGCATCCAAGCGCTCATCGACGAAGCGAACCGCCTCATCAAGACGCTCGACGAGAAGAAACAGGCGTAGTGGAGCGGCGGGCGGCGGGTGCCGCCGCACGGCCGCCGCTCCCGACGAGCGGCCTGGCCCCGGGAACGGTGGCATCGGTGCGGTTCACGGACCTGCTCGCGAACGGGCAGGCGGTCGGCCGTGTGAACGGTTTGGTGGTGTTCGTCACCGGACCGCTGCCGGGCGAGCGCGCGCGCGTGCGCGTCACGCAAGTGAAGCCGAAGTACGCGGTGGGCGACGTGGTGGCGTACGAGTTCCAGTCGGAGATGCGCGCGAAGCCGTTCTGCGGCGTGTTCGGCGTGTGCGGCGGCTGCCAGGTGCAGCACCTCGCGTACCCCGCGCAGCTCGCATGGAAAGAACAGATCGTGCGCAGCGCGCTGCGCCGCATCGGCGGCTTCACCGACGCGGACGTGCGGCGCCCGGTCGGCATGACGCACCCGCGCAACTACCGCAACAAGATGGCGCTCGTGGCGGACCACACCGGGGGCGAGACGTCGTTCGGATTCTATCAGGCGCGTTCGCACGCGCTGGTGCGAATCGACGGGTGTCCCGTCGTGCTGCCGCAGCTCGACGCCGCGATCGCGGGCCTGTACGACGCCGCGCGCGCGCCCGACTCGCGCGACGCGTTCGCCCACGCGAAGCACGCGATCGTGCGCGCCGGCGCGTCGTCCGGCCAAGCGGTGCTGTCGATCACGACCGATCGTCAGTCACCGGAGATTCGCGAAAGGGCGCCCGCGATCGCGCGCCGCGTACGCGGCGTGGTCGGCATCTCGAACTCGTTCGAACCGCGCACCGCGAACGCCGTGCTGGGCCGCAAGATGCAGTACGTGTGGGGCAAGCGCGAGATGGAGGAGACGATCGAGGGCGTGCGCTACCGCGTCTCGCCGGCGTCGTTCTTCCAGGTGAACAGCGAGATGGTCGGGCGGATCTTCCGCTTCCTCGCGCCGGGGCTCGCCCCGGACCGCACCGTTGTGGACCTGTACTGCGGCGCGGGAACGTTCGCGATCTTCTTCGCGTCGCGCGGCGCGCGCGTGGTCGGCGTCGAGGAGAACGCTGCAGCGGTGCGCGAGGCGCGCGAGAACGCGGCGCTCAACAAAGTCGAGGACCGCGTGCGCTTCGTGGAAGGCCGCGTCGAAGGCGCGGTCGCGAACAAGGACGGAAAACAGGCGCTCGACGACGCGCACATCGTGTTCTTGGACCCGCCGCGCAAAGGCAGCGACGAAGCGACGCTCGACGCGATCGCGACCGCGGGCGTGCCGAACGTATGGTACCTGTCGTGCAATCCGGCAACGCTCGCGCGCGATCTGGCGTACCTGGCGAAACGCGGCTACGCGCTCGGCGTGGTGCAGCCGTTCGACATGTTCCCGCAAACGGGGCACGTCGAGACGCTGGCGGCGCTGCACAAAAAAGGCGTCGGCGAAGAAGTCACGTTACCGGAACGCGAAGCGACCCCATGGGACGAAACGATCCCGGAATGGCCGTCGGACGACCCGTACGCAAAAAGCGAGTACCCGGACTTCGTCGAGCAATAGCCGAGACCGCGTCACCGATTCCGGTAGATCGCCGTGATGAACAGGCGCTTCGGTGCTTGCGGCGCCGCTAAAGCTGGCTGAAGACGGCCATCCGCCAGCACGTAGGGCACGGCGTACCGGGCGCTCACGAAATCTCCCGCGTAGGTTCCGAAGATATTCGTCGCAAGGGCGAGCAGGGATATGTTCGGCGTGACGTTTCGTTGGAGGGCGAGGCTGTACGTGGTCTTCGCCGGCAGATTGTTCCGGTTGTTCGCTGAGACGAACGTTGCATTGAACAGCGCTTCCGTGCGTTCGTCCCGGGACTGCCAGTCCACCGTGAGGGTCCCGTTCCAGAACGGCACGTTCGGCAGCTGCCTGCCGACCACATAGTACGACCGGCTCGTGAGCAACGACGAGGGTAGCGCGGCCGGCACAGCGCTTTGAACCGCGACGTCACCTTCGACCTGTAGGCGCGGTCCGATCGAGACGCCGCCCGCGACGTCGATTCCTGCGTAGCGCGCGGCGACATGGCCGACGCTCTTGATGAAAACGACGTCGGCAGGTGCCGGTGAACCGGCACATCCGCCGAAGGTTCCGAACCCGGATTGTAGCTGCTGAACGAAGTCGCCGAGGTCGCCGATGTTGTTGCCCGTGGCATCGACGCTCGCCCCGGTGAGG
>JAXDMB010000449.1:0-8450 GCA_034666325.1 Vulcanimicrobiota bacterium | reverse complement strand
ACGCGGGTGCGGTCGCCGCGCTGGACGATCTCGGCGTGCTCGGCGAGGTCGAGGCCGCATCCGCGCCGTTGCGCGGCGTGCGGCTCGTGGCCGAGGGCGCGGATCCCGTCGTGCTGCCGTTCCGCCGGCCCGCGCTGGCATGCGCGCGCGAGGTGCTCGACGCGATCTTGCTGGACGCCGCGCGCGCGGCGGGCGCGGTGGTCGAACAGGGCCGCGTCGAGGACGTCATGGTGCACGACGGCTGGGTCACCGGGGTCTTCGTGCGGACGCCCGACGGCGAGCTCGAAGAACGGCCCGCGCGTTACACGGTCGGCGCGGACGGCGTCGGTTCGGTGATCGCTCGCTCGTGCGCGATGACCAAACCGGCGCCGCGGTCGGCGCGCTATGCCGTCGGCGGGCACTATGCCGGGTTCGAGGACCTCGACGGGCACGTCGAGATGTACGTCGGCGGCGGCGCCTACTTCGCGCTCAACCCGCTTTCAGACGTTCGTGCCAACGTCATGGTCGTGGTACCGAAAGAGCGGCTCGGCGCGTGGTCGCGCGACGTGGACGCCGGCGTCGGCGGCGCGGCGGCGGAGCTCGGGCGCGGCGTGCGGTCGTTCGCGGGCGTGACGCGGCTGGGCCCGCGCGTGTCGTTCGGGCCGCTCGCGCACGCGACGCACGTGGCCTACCAAGCCGACGCGGTTCTCGTGGGCGACGCGGCCGGATTCCTCGACCCGTTCACCGGCCAGGGCATGTTTCTCGCGCTGTCCGGCGCGGAGCGCGCCGCGGCTGCGCTCCTGACCGCGCTCGGTACGCGCGGCGCGCCGTGGAACGTGTTGGAAGACTACGCGCGCTGGCGGGCGCGCGACGTCGCGTGGCGCGCGCGCTTGTCGAAAGCGGTCTCGTTGCTGGTGGACGTGCCGCTGCTCGCGCGCCGCGCGGCCGAGCGGCTTCAGCGCTTTCCGGAAGCGGGCGCGACGTTGCTCGACGCGCTCTCGGGAATCGTTCCGCCGCAGCGCGCGTTCCGCCCGGCCGTGCTCGGAAGGCTGCTCGCGTGACGATCACGCGCAACACGATCGAGATCGCCGCGCCGGCGAGCGCGATCTACGCGCTGGCGGCGGCGACGGAGAAGTGGCCGGATATCTTGCCGCACTACCGGTACGTGCGGGTGCTCGAAGAGCGCGGCGCGGCGCGCGTCGTCGCGATGGGCGCACGGCAACATGTGTTTCCCGTGAACTGGGTCGCGGAGCAGACGAACGATCCGCGCACGCCGCACATCGCGTTCCACCACCTGCGCGGCTGGACGCGCGGCATGGACGTCGAGTGGATCTTCGAGGAGTTTGCGCGCGGCACGCGAGTCACGATCGAGCACCGGCTGACGTTTTTGTTTCCGGTCGCGGCGGAGTGGCTCGGCAAGCATCTCGTGTCGGATTATTTCGTGCACGGCGTCGCCGCGAAGACGCTCGCGCGCATGAAACAGCTCGCCGAGGGACGCGCGTGAACGGGCGCGTCGCGTGGCATCGCGTCGCCGTGACGGGGATCGGCGTCGTGACCCCGCTCGGGATCGGGATCGACGCGTTCTGGAACGGGATCCTGTCGGAACGCAGCGCCGTCGCGCCGGTCACCCGCTTCAACACGAACGGCTGCCGTTCGCGCATCGCCGCGCAGATCGACGACTTCCGGCCACGCGACTTTCTGTCGTCCAAACGCCTGAACTGGACGGACCGTTTTTCGCAGTTCTCCGTCGCGGCGGCGCGGCTCGCGCTCGACGACGCGGGATACCGCCCGAACGGCGCCTCGCACGACGTCGGCGTGTATCTCGGCTCGGCGCTCGGCGGGCTCGCGTTCGCGGACGAGCAGCACGACGTGTTTCGCGAGCGCGGGCTCGAGGCGGTGAAGCCGCTGCTCGCGATCTCGGTGTTCGGCGGCGCGGCGACGTGCAACGTCGCGATCGAGTTCGACCTGCGCGGTCCGACGGTCGCCAACGGCAACTCGTGCGCGTCGGGCGCGGTCGCGATCGGCGACGCGTACCGCGCGATCGCGCGCGGCGACGTGCGCGCCGCGCTCGCCGGCGGCGTCGAGGCGCCGCTGTCGCCGCTGGTGTACGGCGCGTTCACCGTCATTCGCGCGATGTCGACGCGCAACGACGATCCGCAGCACGCGAGCCGGCCGTTCGACCGCGAGCGCGATGGGTTCGTGATGGCCGAAGGTGCCGGCGTTCTGCTGCTCGAGCGGTTGGAGGACGCGCGCGCGCGCGGCGCGCGGGTCTACGGCGAAGTGGCGGGATACGGGCTCACCAACGACGCGCACCACATGTCGGCTCCGCGTCCCGACGCGACGATGAACGCGGCCGCGATGCAGCGCGCGCTCGACGAGGCGCAGGTCGCAGCCGCCGATGTCGACCTCGTGAACGCGCACGGCAGCTCGACGCCGCTCGGGGACACCGCCGAGGCGCTGGCGATGAGCTTGGTGTTCGGCGAGCGTGCGAGCTCGGTGCCGGTGACGGCCACCAAAGGGCAGCACGCGCACGCGCTCGGCGCCACCGGCGCGTGGGAAGCGGCCCTGTCGCTATCGTCGATCGTGCACGGAATCGTTCCGCGCAGCGTCAACAGCAATGACGTCGACTCATCGTTGGCGCTCACGAGCGCGCGCCTCGAGTGCCCGGTGCGCACCGTTCTCTCCAACTCCGCCGGGTTCGGCGGAATCAACGCGGCGCTCGTGTTTCGTGCCGCCGGCGATTAGCGCCGCGGCGGTTTGCGATCCGGTGATGGTCCGTGGCGTCACGAAAGTGTACGGCGCCGGCGATGAGGCGGTGCGCGCTCTCGACGGCGTGGAGCTCGACGTGCGCAAAGGCGAGATGGTAGCGCTCGTTGGGCCGAGCGGCTGCGGGAAGTCGACCCTGCTCAACCTGGTGGGATGCGTCGATTTGCCGACCGGCGGAACGGTGTTCGTGGACGGGAAGGCGACGCACGAGCTGAACGACGACGGTCTCACGATGCTGCGCCGCGACCGCGTCGGCACGGTGTTCCAGTTCTTCAACTTGTTGCCGGCGCTGCGCGTGGCCGACAACGTCGCGTTGCCGCTCGTGCTGCAGCGCGCCGCGCGCGGTGAGATCGATGCGCGCGTCACCGCGGCGCTCGCGAGCGTCGGTTTGGCGGAGAAAGCGCGCGCCTATGCGGCGCAACTCTCGGGCGGGCAGGCGCAGCGCGTCGCCATCGCGCGAGCGATCGTGCACCGCCCCGCGATCCTGCTCGCTGACGAACCGACCGGGAATTTGGACTCGCAGACCGGCGCGACGGTGCTGAACCTGCTGCGCGGCCTCGCGGACGGCGGTCAAGCGATCCTCATGGCGACGCACAGCACGGACGCGGCCGCGATCTGCGACCGCGTCCTGCACATGCGCGACGGCCGGATGGTGACTCACATCTCGTAGTCGATGTAGCCGTTCGCGCTCGGTTTGAAGATCGCCGGGAGCGGCTCGAGCTTGGGGTCCACCGCGTGGTCCGGAACGTCGACTTGGTCGCTGCGCGCGAGCTGGTGTCCCGTCTTCTTGTCGAGCGCGTCCAAGAGCGGCTGGCGCGGCACTTCCGTCCCGCGGGCCGCGTTTCCGTACGCGCCGGGCTGCGTGGAGCACATCGCGACGCAGCCGTCGCGCATCGCGTTCACCGCGGGAATCGGGTTCGCGTTGGTGCTTCCGTGGTGGCCGACTTTGTAGAAGTCAAGCTTGCCCAGGATCGTCTTGCTGTTGCCGGTGAGCGGGGTATCGTCGCCGACGAGCGCGCCGCCGAACAAGAAGTTGTCCCAGTTGCCCCATTGCGCGTCGCCCGCGAACAGCAGCGTCTTGCCGCCGAACGTGAACAGCACCACCAGGCTTTGGTTGTTGATCGTGTTGTCGGCTTTGACGGCCTTGGCGGCGAGCAGATCGGGTTGAGCGTCGGCGACGTGTTGCGCGAGATCGTCGGGGCTGTAGAGATCGAACGCCTCCTCGGGATACGCGCCCCAGTTCGCGCTGAACACCGGGCTGAACCGCGTCGGCGGCGTGCCGTCGTCGGTCGTGTCGGTGAGATATTGCTGCTTCTTGTTGTCCATCTGGGCGATGAGATCCGGATCGTCCGGCGGCCCGAGGATCAACGCGCTCAGGCCGGCGCGCACGAGCGAGTCCGGCAGCGTCGCGGGATCGCCCGCGCGGTAATAGTCCACCGGAGCCTTGTTCGCGAAGCCGCCGTGCAGCGTCGCGAGCGCCGCGTCGTTGCCGCCGCCGGCCGCGGACAGGACGCCGGTGATGTTCTCGGCCATCTGGTGCAGCTGCGCGTCTTCCGGTCCGCTTCGCGCGGCCAGCTGGAGCTGCAGCTGGTTCGCGACGGCGGTGACGTTCGCCTGAAAGTTCTTTGCCTTCGGGTCGGCCGGGTTCTCGAACCACGGCATCCACACGCGCTCCACCGTGAACTGCGCGAACACGTCCTTACCGGTTCCGAATCCGGAGATGTGGTCGGCGTGGCGGTGCGTCATGATGACGAGCGCGAGCTGCTTGCCGGTGTCCTTCGCCAGTTGGTCGATCGCCGCGCCGATGCTGCCGAGGTTCGCCGCGTGCACGCCGCAGTCGACGAGAATGTGCTTCGGCGAACCGTCGGCAGCGCGCACGCTGAACAAGAAGAAGTCGCCGAACCCGACGCGATACATGCGCACCCGAATCCCAGCCGGCCCACCGAAACCACCCGCGGCCGGCGATGAAGCGGGCGCCGTTGAGGCAGGCGTCGATGACGCGGGCTGCGTTGCGCCCGCGGACGGTGGTGTCGTTGCAACCGGTGGAGCCGCGTCGGGCGCTGGACCCACGGTCGGCACGGTCGCAGTGGGCACCGGAGCCGGTGACGAGCCGCTTCCCGCGGGACGCTTTCTCGTGCCGGGCCGTTTCTTCGCGGCAGGTCGTTTCTTCGCTGCCGGACGCTTTCGCGCCGCGGGCCGCTTCTTTGCAGCGGGCCGTTTCTTTGCTGCTGCGCGTTTCTTCGCCGCAGGCCGCTTTTTCGCAGCGGATTTTTTCTTCGCCGCGGGCCGCTTCTGTGCCGCCGGGCGCTTTCGCGCGGCAGGCCTCTTCTTTGCGGCGGGCCGTTTTTTCGCTGCGCTTCGTTTCTTTGCTCCTGGGCGTTTCTTCGCCGTGCGCTTTTTGGTCGCGGAGCGTTTCTTCGACGAACGAGTCGTTGTCATGTTTTAGGTCCCGTGGAGCAGGCCGAAGTTGACGCGCGCTTTGCCGCCTACTCCGTCGGTGAGGCCTTGGGCGGCGTACGCCGCGCGCTGGCGGAGGTCGTGATCGCCGGAGAGATGCTTCGCGATCGCGTAGCGCACTTGCGGATCGGGCCGCGTGCCGTCCGCCGTGAGCGGCTGCTGCGCGATCATCAGCGTCGCGCCGATCCGGATGGTGACCTCCCCGAGCGCGAGCTCTTGCGGGTCGATCGGGACGTTGCGGTCCTGCACGATCTCGACGATCATGTCGGTCTTGAGCATGCCGTCTTCATCGGTGCGGAACATCGGGTGGAACGACGGCACGTCGATGTCGGAGTCGTCGAAGCCGAGCGCGGGTGCGTTCGTTCGGGCGTACGCGCGCAACAGGTCGCCGTTCGCGTTCTTCTCGTCGCGCGTCAGGCCGTTCGGGTCGCCGAACAGCAAGCCCGTGACCGGCGTGAGCGCACCCGGTTTCACGCGCGGCCAGCGGAGCGAGTCTTCCGAGAAGAACTGCGCGCCTTCCGGGACGATGCCGCGCGAGCGGAACGCCTGCATCACCGCGTTGCGCACGCCGTAGGTGTCGCTCGGAAACAAGTCGATGTCGGCGGTGATGACCGCGCGCAGGAAGTCGCCGAACGTCACGTCCACCGGCGGGCAGTAGTCGAGCGCGCGAGCGCACACGGAGAAGAAGAGCTCGGCGATGCGGCTCGCTTCCGTCGCGAGCAGGGTCGCGAGCGGGCCCGGCAGATCGACGGGATTTTCCGCGCCGCCGCCCGCGCGGAACACGCGGAAGAGATCGGCGGTTCGCTGCAGATAGACCGCGAAATAAGCGTCGAACACGGCCGCGACGAGAATGGAGCCGCGCGCGTGCGGCTCGAGCTTCGTGCGCAGCTCCTGTGCGTTGGCCGGCGTTCCCAGCGCGCTGCGCAAGCCCCCGCGCAGGCCCGACACCTGGCCGAATTGGCGTGCGAGCTCGATCAGCGGGTTGTCCGGCGCGATCTCGCTCTGGATCAGCGGCTCGCCCGGCGCGCCCTGCGCGACTTGCCCGCCTTGCGGCGCCGGCGCGTCGGGTTTGAGGTGCGCGGTGTAGAGCCGGCCGCCGGTGCGCTGCAGCGTGTCCAGCAGCGCTTCGCGGTGCGAGAAGTGGCGGAAGAGCGCGGCGAGATCGGCGAACGCTTCGTGGAACGCGAGCACGTCGATGTTGGTCGGTTCCGTGAAGTGCGAGCGGATGCCGTCGACGACCGCGTGCGTGACCTCGTGCGCGATGATGTCGTGCGACAGGCACGTGAAGATGGTCTGTCCCGGCACCACCTGCGCGTCGGTCGTGTCGGTCGCGCGGAAGTACCCGAACAAGATGCCGTGCGCGTCGGCGCTGTAGAACGCGTTCGCCGACACCATCGCGTGCGGGAAGAGGTACAGCCGGTTCGGCGGGCTCTTCCGGCCCGGCACCGGATCCGGATTGCGCCAGTGCACCGTGCGGCCGAGCGCGGCTTCGAACCGTTCGAGCGTCTCGGACGCGACCGCGTACACCATCTGCTGGTGGAAGCGCGGGTCGGACTCCGTGGGATCGAGCCCGTCGCGCAGCAGAATGTTCGGGTTGTCGAGATCGACGGGCAGGTAGAACGTCTTCGTCGAGCCGTCGTAGTCCACGACGGCGAACCGTTTGCCGACCGGTCCCGGCCCAAGCGGTTCGTATGCCACGTTCACGACCATGTCGTTGCCGAGCATGCGGCCCATCGTGGGGTCGAACGCGTACACCTTCAGCGGCCGCTTCGCGGGCGGCTTTACGTCGATCGAGGGCGCGAAGATGTCGGGTAACGGCACGGCGGCCTTCGAAGACGGCGACGCTGCCGGCGGCGCGGTGCGAGGGCGTCTAGCGTTGAGCACTGGTTCACTCCAAAGTGGCTCGCCTGTCCACTACCCCTGGCCGAGAGTTCGGATGCCGCAACAATACGCTTCGCCGTACGCGAACCCTGCGTTCGGAGGCGAACTCGCGCTTGGTGTCGTCCAACTCTGACGGTGACGTCTTTGTTTCGCGCGCTCGTCCTCGGCCCGATTCGCTCCAACGCGCTGCGCGCGCTCGTCACGCTCGTCGCGGTGGCGCTCGGCGTCGCCATCGGCCTTGCGATCGATCTCGCGAACGCCACCGCGGTCGGTTCGTTCCAGAGCAGCGTGAACGTCGTCTCCAACAAGGTGAACTTGCAGGTGCTCGGCGTCGGGCGCGGTTTCAACGAGCGCGCTATCGTGCGCGTGCAGAGCATTCCCGGCGTGACGTACGCGAGCCCGACCATCGAAGACGCGCTGACGGTCGGCGCACGCGCGGGCGATCCGTTCTCCGGCGAGATCCTGCGCGTGCTCGGCGTCGATCTGCTGCGCCCGCTGCCCGGTGACGCCGCCGCGCCGCCCGCATCACCCGGCGGCGTGTCGCAGCAGAGTACCGATCCGTGGATTTTGGTGAACGGGCACGGCGCGTTCGTGAGCGCCGCGCTCGCCGAACGGCTGAAGTGGCGCAGCGGCGAGACGGTGCACGCGCTGGCCGGCGATCACGACGTCGCGCTGCGTATCGCGGGGATCAGTCCGCGCGGCACGGTGGGGATCGATTCGAGCGTCGTGTTCGTGGACGTTGCGACCGCGCAGGAGCTGTTCGGCAAGATCGGGCTGCTCGACCGCATCGACCTGATCGTCGATCCGCCCCGGCTTGCGGCGGTGGAGCGCGCGGTGAGCGCGGCGATTCCGCCGGGGGCGCGCGCGATCCGCCCCAAGACGCGCACGGACGAGATCGCGCGCATGCTGCAGAGCTTCCGGCTCAACCTCGAGGCGCTCGCGTACGTCGCACTGCTGGTCGGGATGTACTTGATCTACAACACGGTTGCGATCTCGGTGGTGCAGCGCCGCCCGGAGGTCGGAACGGTGCGCGCGCTCGGGGCGACGCGCGGCGCGGTGTTCCGCACGTTCGTCGCGGAGGGTGCGCTGATCGGGGTTCTCGGCTCGCTGCTCGGCCTCGCCGTCGGCGCGGTGCTCGCCACGTTCTCGGTCGCAGCGGTTTCGCGCACCGTGGACACGATCTACGTCGCGTCGCACGCCGACCGCGTGGCGTACGACCCGGTGCTGTTCGTGAAGGCGTTCGTGCTGGGTGTCATCGCGTCGGTGGTCGCGGCGGCGTTTCCGGCGCTCGACGCCGCGTCGACGGCGCCGGCGATCACCATGCGCGCGCAGGGGTTCGAGACGCGCCGCCCGCGTTTCGCGCCGCG
>JAXDMB010000448.1:0-22701 GCA_034666325.1 Vulcanimicrobiota bacterium | reverse complement strand
TGCCGAGCGTGAACAGCTCCATCAGCTCGCGCGCGAAGTTCTCGTTGGGATGCGCCTGCACGTTGACGTTGTTGTCGAGATAGCGCAGCATCGCGGGGTCTTGCGCGACGTGCAGCGTGAGGTCGCGCACGTTGCCCAGCGCGTACTGGCGGAAGAGCTGGTTCTGCATCAGCAGCTCTTGCGCGGCCGTGCCCTTTTCCGGCGAGCTCGTGAAGTGCCCGTGCCAGAACAGCGTCATCTTCTCTTGCAGCGGCGCGGGCGACGCGATCATGCGGCCGAGCCACCACTGCTGCATCGCGATGAGGTTCTGGCGGCGGTTGCGGTTGCGCGCCATCTGGAACGCTTTGCGCGCATCGGCCGTCGCGTTGTCGGGCGCCATGCCGGGCTGCATCGCCGGCGCCGCGCCTTGCGCGTTGGCTTGCACCATGGCGCGGTAAAGCCCACGCGGCGGAACCGGCGGCTCTTCGAGCGCGGGATGCGCGGACAGCGCCGGCGTGTCCGGGAAGCGGATCAGCGCGTCGACGGCGGCGGGCGCGGACATCGACGCGAAGCGGTCCACGTCGGCGGGCGAGCCGCCGAAGCCGGCGCGCCGGAGGAGGTGCGCGGCGAGGCGGCGGTTCCACGGCCCGGCGTAGGGCTGCAGCGCGCTCGACGCGTCGAGCGTCCCGGCGGGACGGTATGAGATGGGAGCTGTCGTCTGAGCGGCCACGATGGCATCATAACGCGAACGCCTGCCAGGCCACTCCAAGAAATGAATATTCTCACATGGCCTTAAAACGGTCGGGCGTGAGCCTCCTCGCGACCCGCATCGACAGCCGCTCCGCCGACTACGAGCGCAATGCCGCCGCGATGGCCGCGCTGGTCGACGAGTTGCGCTCGCAGCTCGCGCGCGTCCGCGGCGGGGGCGGTCCGGTGGCCGTCGACCGGCATCGCAAGCGCGGGAAGCTGACGGCGCGCGACCGCATCGACCGGCTCGTCGATCCCGGCACGGCGTTTCTGGAGCTGTCCGCGCTCGCCGCGCACGGCATGTACCATGACGACGCGCCGGCGGCGGGGATGATCAGCGGCATCGGCACGGTCCACGGCACCGACTGCATGATCGTTGCCAACGACGCGACGGTCAAAGGCGGAACGTACTACCCGATCACGGTGAAGAAGCATTTGCGCGCGCAGGAGATCGCGGAGCAGAACGGGCTCGCCTGCATCTATCTCGTCGATTCGGGCGGCGCGTTCTTGCCGCTGCAGGCCGACGTGTTTCCCGACCGCGACCACTTCGGTCGCATCTTCTTCAACCAGGCGCGAATGAGCGCGCAAGGGATTCCGCAGATCGCCGCGGTGATGGGCTCGTGCACCGCGGGCGGCGCGTACGTGCCCGCGATGGCGGACGAGTCGATCATCGTGAAGGACCAAGGTACGATCTTTTTGGGCGGACCGCCGCTCGTGCAGGCGGCGACCGGCGAGATCGTCACCGCGGAAGAGCTCGGCGGCGCGGACGTGCACACGCGCATCAGCGGCGTCGCCGACCACTACGCCGTGGACGACGAGCACGCGCTCGGGATCGTGCGCCAGGTGGTGGACAATCTCGACCGGCGGCCGTACGACGCGTGGCCGATGAGCGAGCCGCGCCCGCCGGCGCGCGACCCGCACGAGATCTACGGCATCATTCCGTCCGATGCGCGGCAGTCGTACGACGTGCACGAGATCATCGCGCGCATCGTGGACGGTTCGGACTTCGCGGAGTTCAAAGCGCGCTACGGCACGACGCTCGTGTGCGGGTTCGCGCACATCGAAGGGCACCCGGTCGGCATTCTGGCCAACAACGGCATCCTGTTCAGCGAGTCGGCGCTCAAGGGCGCGCACTTCATCGAGCTGTGCTGCCAGCGCGGGATTCCGCTGGTGTTCCTGCAGAACATCACCGGCTTCATGATCGGCAAGGAGTACGAGAACCGCGGAATCGCCAAGGACGGCGCGAAGCTCGTGACGGCGGTCGCGTGCGCGGAGGTACCGAAGTTCACGGTGGTGATCGGCGGCAGCTTCGGCGCGGGAAACTACGGCATGAGCGGCCGCGCGTACTCGCCGCGCATGCTGTGGATGTGGCCCAACGCGCGGATCAGCGTGATGGGCGGCGTGCAAGCCGCTTCCACGCTGCTGACGGTGCGCATGAACGCGGACGCCGAGAAGCACAAGCCCACGCTCTCGGACGACGAGCAGGCGGCGTTCAAGAAGCCGATCCTCGACAAGTACGAGACGGAAGGCAGCCCGTACTATTCGACCGCGCGTATCTGGGACGACGGCATCATCGACCCGCTCGACACGCGCCAGGTGCTCGCGATCGGCCTGCGCGCCGCCCGCTACAAAGAGCCCAAGCCGACGAAGTTCGGCGTGTTCCGGATGTAGCGGTGGCCGAAGACAGCAAGACCGAATCGATCGCGACGCGCGCGGTGCGCGCGGCATCGTCGCTTCACGGTGACGAACGGTCGATCGCGCCGCCGATCTATCTTTCCACCACGTTCGAGCGTGACGCCGAAGGCGAGTACTCGGGCGGGTTCAAGTACGCGCGCGACGACAACCCGAACCGCCGGATGCTCGAGCAAGGACTGGCGGATCTCGAAGGCGGCGCAGACGCGGCCGCGTTCGCCAGCGGGTTTGCCGCGGTCGCAACGATATTTCAGGCGCTCCGGCCCGGTGACCACGCCGTCGTCGCGCAGGATTCGTACTACGCGGTGCGGGCGATGCTGGACGAGGTGTTCGTGCCGTGGGGACTCACGGTCACGTACGCCGATTGCTCGGACTCGGGTGCCGTCGAAGCTGCGCTGCGCCCGCAGACGCGCCTCGTCTTCATCGAGACGCCTTCCAACCCGACGATGCTCATCACGGACATCGCGGCGACCGCGGCGCTCGCTCATGCCCGCGGCGCGATGCTGGCGTGCGACAACACGCTGCCTACGCCGGTGCTGCAGCAGCCGCTCGCGCTCGGCGCCGATCTAGTCGTGCACTCCACGACGAAATATCTATCGGGCAACCACGACGCGATGGGCGGTGCGGTCGTGACGGCGCGCGCCGGCGAGCTCTGGCAGCGCATCCGCACGCAGCAGATCGTATGCGGCGCGATCCCGTCGCCGTTCGCATCGTGGCTCACGCTGCGCGGCTTCAGCTCGCTGGTGCAGCGCGTCCGTTGGCAAAACGACAGCGCGCTGGCCGTGGCGCGTTTCCTCGCGAATCATCCCGCAGTCCGCGACGTGCTGCATCCCGGACTTCCCA
The DNA here is from genome assembly GCA_034666325.1 of Vulcanimicrobiota bacterium. GTDB lineage: Bacteria > Vulcanimicrobiota > Vulcanimicrobiia > Vulcanimicrobiales > Vulcanimicrobiaceae > Vulcanimicrobium. The sequence goes on along the minus strand of JAXDMB010000448.1, from coordinate 19,440 downwards.
CGCATCCCGGGCACGATATTGCTGTGAAGCAGACATCAGGAGCGGGCGGCCTGTTCTCGTTCCGCGTGCACGGCGGAGCAGAAGATGCACTCCGCGCCGCCGCACGCATGCGGTTATTCCGCCGCGCGACGAGCTTCGGCGGACCCGACAGCCTCGTCGAGCACCGCGCATCCGTCGAAGGCCCGAACAGCACGACGCCCGACGACCTGCTGCGCCTGGCGATCGGCCTCGAAGAAAGCACCGACCTGATCGCCGACCTGAAACAAGCCTTGTCGCACGGATGACATTGCACAAAACGGCCAACTTTCGGAAATCGGCAGGTATCACGCGTTGCTCCATGATGCGCAGGTGTACACTGGAGAAGAGCATGGACGAGAAAAAGCCGGATCTCAAAGCGCCCGTACCACCCGCTCCACCACAAAAGGAGGCGCGCCCAATTCCGCCGCCGCCGCGGTGGGAGGACATGATCTATCCGGAGCGCCGGCGCGACCCGCTCCGCTGGCTGCGCCATTAGATCCGAAGCTCTACGCCCTCGAAGATGAACCTCTGGCGGAAGGCCGTCCGGTCGACTACCGTTATTTGTACGACCTCGCTCGCGACCGCTTGGCACGCGATGAGGACCGCGGCAAGAATCTCGATACAAAACTGGCGACCCTGCTCACGGGCATCGTGGCGGCGATCGGCTTTTCGTTTCGGGGAACTCCTAACATCGTGAGCAGCGCAACGGCGCTGCTCTACTTGCTGCCCCTAGCACTCATCGTTTCAGCGTATACGACGAAGTTGAACGAGTTCGCGCCGGATGTCGCGTCGCTCGAATCCTCGTTTCCGACGTATCCTGTTTCCACCCTCATCGAAGCGGTCAAGGCGATGACGGTCGCAAACGGCGTCAACTCCGCGAAGTACGAACGCAAAGCGGAACGCCTCGATCAAGCCGTGGTGTCGACGCTTGCCGTCACCCTGTTGGCCTTGGTGGCGCAGCTGCTCGTTGCCTTAAAGGTGGTTCCGACAACGTTCTAGCGCAGTTTTCCGGCGATTTATTCGCATCGATCCCGGGGTGGGGCGGGTCTTACCGCATCGTGGAGCTGCGAACGGTGCTCGCCTATGCGGCAATGTGTGCAATTTGGGGGACGACCTGGCTCGCGATCAAGATCGGGCTACAGAGCCTGCCGCCCGTTACCGGGGCCGGCGTGCGTTTCACCGTTGCGGCGGTGTTCCTGTGGGGGCTCGGGCGGCTCGTGCGGGCGCCGCGCGGTGCGGCGCCGCCTTGGCAAGTCATCGTCGTTCTCGCTGCGACGCCGTTCGGCGGCAACTACGCGCTAACGTATTACGCGGAGACCGGGCTCGCGTCGGGGCTCGTCGCCGTTCTGTTCGGAACGCTGCCGTTCTTCGTGTTCGCGTTCGGCGCGGTGATACTGCGCGAGCGCGTCGGCATCACGACCGTCGCCGGCGCCGCGCTCGCGCTCGCGGGCTAGATGCCCGCGTACCATTCGTAGCCCTGGTCCTCCCAGTAGCCGCCCGTGCCGCCGTCGATTGGTTTCAGGTCCGCAACCAGGTCGACGCGGCTCACCCACTTCGCGCTCTTGTAGCCGAGCTGCGTCGGAATCTTCAGGCGAACGGGTGCGCCGTGGTCGTTGTCCAGCGGCTTGTCGTTGAGGTCCAGCGCGAGGATCGTCTGCGGGTGCGCCGCCTGGTGCAGATCGAGCGACTCGTAGTAGTGCTGTCCGCTCTGATCGACGTCGAAGCAGCGGAACACGCAGTAGCGCGCGTTCGCCTTTGGCTGCGCCATCGCGACGATCGTGCCGAGCGGCACGCCGCGCCATTTGCCGATCGCGCTCCAGCCTTCCACGCAGTCGTGGCGCGTGATCTGCGTCTCGTCGCCGACCGCGCGCAGCTCCGCGAGCGACAGCTTCTGCGGACGTTCCACCAACCCGTCGACCACCAGCCGGTAATCGCGAAAGCCGCCGCGCGCAAGCGCTGTGTACGTGGAATCGGCCGGCGTGTCGAGCCCGTTGACGCGGAAGTTGCGGTCGACGTCCGCGTCCTTGTACTCGCGCGCGAGACCGTGCGTGCCGATCACCGCGTTGTTCAAATGCTCGGTGGAGAGCAGCACCGTGCGGAACGGGCCGTTGGTCAGCGAGTCCTTGACCGGGCCGCAGCCCGCGAGGCCGAGCGCCGACAGCGACGACGCGATGAACAGATGTCTCTTCACGGCCCGACTCCGTCATGGTCGCCCCGCACGTACCAGCCCGTTATCATCGAGCGCATGTTGTTCCAAAACCCGGTGGTGAGCACGAGGATGAGGTGCGTGCCGAAATAGCCGATCAGGAGCGCCATCAGCGTGAAGTGCCACGTTCGCGCGAACTGCCGTCCGCCGAGCAGCCAGGTGAGCCAGGGGAACGCCGCATCGACGCTGGGCGCGAGCGCGAGCCCGGTGACGATGATCAGCGGAAAGAACCCGAACAGCACCACGGTGTACGCGAGCTTCTGCAGCGGATTGTACGTGCCGTGCGGCGGCGGCTCTTTGCGCAACCGGAAATAATACAGCTGCATCGGCAACAGCTTCGAAAAATCGCTCGGCCGGATGACCAGCTCGCGCAGCGTGCCGCGAATCGCGGCCGAGATCAGGTACGCGACGAGCGAGACGAACAGCGCCCACGCGAAGAACAGGTGCCAGCGGCGCCCGTCGGCGAGGCTCTGCGGTCCGGGCAGCGTCAGCCACGCCGGAAACGCGCGCGGGCTTTCGCCGCCCATGCCGTCGTCCGTGTAGCCGAATAGGTGCGTCGTCTTGACGGTGCGGCCGAGCACGGTCGTCGTGCCGACCGGCTGGCCGTCCGCCGCTCGCACGGCGTCGAACGCGAGCACGCGCCGCGCCGGATTGCTCTTGTCGGATGCGTCGAGATACGGCGCCGCGTTGAAGATCTGCAGCCCGCTCATCACGAGCACCAGCATCGCGACCGCCCACAGCCAGTGCGCCGTGCGTGCGACCACGCCGTGCCGATAGACTCGCTCGCCGCTCACGCCCGCCCTCCCGCCGGAGAACGTTCCGGGCAGCGCTTCGGACGTCACGAGCGTTCGGCGACCAGCGAACGCACCGTCCGCTCGAGCTGCGCGTCGTATCCTTCGCCGACGTACGTCGCGCGCAACCGGCCGTGCCGGTCGAACACGAGCTGCGTGGGCCACGCCTCGACGCCGTACGCCTTCCACACCGTGAAGTCGTCGTCGTACACCACCGGCCAGGTGATGTCCTGATCGCGCAGCGCGCGCACGACGTTCGCGTGCACGTGCTCCTGCGGCAGCTCGGGCGCATGCACGCCGACGATCGCCAGGTCGCCGGCGCCGTACGCACCGCGGAGCTTGCGCAGCTCCGGCGTGACGTGCTTGCAGTTGATGCAGTCGAACGTGAACACGTCGACGATCGTCACGCGCCCGGACGTTTGCGGCGGGCCGCTCGCGTTCGCCCACGGCGTCGCGCCGAGCACCGGTGCGAGCGTCGTCGCCGCGGCAAGCAGGATCGTTGCGATCACGTGATGTCCTCCGCGGGAACGACGATCGCGCGCCCGTCATGGCGCAGGCGTCCGGCTTCCACGAGCTTGGCGATCTCGACGCTGACGGTCTCGCGCGTGCTGCCGACCAGCGACGCGACGTCCGCGTGCGTGAGCCGCAGATCGACGCGCGTTCCGCCCGCGACCGGCACGCCGTGCTCCGCGGCGAGCTTTCGGTAGAGGTGCACGATGCGGTCGCCGACGCGGGCGTAGGCGAGATCTTCCATCGTGGCGCGCGCGTCGTCGAGCCGGCCGCTGAGCATCTTCGCGACGTTGAGCGCGAGCGCCGGATCGCTCGCGAGCAGCGCGAAGAGGTCGTCCGCGCGCACGGTGCAGAGCAGCGCTTCTTCCACCACGACGGCCACCGTCGTGCGGGGCCGGTCGTCGAATAGCGTCTCCTCACCGAAGAAGTCGCCGGCGCCGAGCAGCGCGACCGTGACGTCCTTGCCATCGGGCGTCTCGCGCGCGATGCGCACCGCGCCGCGCTTCACGACGTAGACCATGCGCGTGGTGTCGCCTTGGTCGAACACGCGCATGCCGCGGGGCATCTCGCACATCGTGAAGAGGTGCTCGTTCGAGACGATGCCCGCGTCGGTCGCCTCGACGAAGAGACGGTTCCGGCGCAAATACCAGACCTTGTTCGCATCGTCTCCGCCGCTGGGCGGGGATTCCGGCGGTCGCATGGCAGCAAATTGCTCCAGGGCCGTGCCCAGTCCATCCATGCAGCGATGCTACCACGACGGCCACCGGGACGGCGTAAGCCGCCTTACCACGGCACCCGGACGCCGAGACGGGCCGCGAACGCCGGGCGGCGAACGACCGAGGCCGTGTCCGACCCCGTTCTTCGAGTCGAGCGCGAGGGAGCGCGTGCCCGCGTCGTGCTCGCGCGTCCCGGCGTTCGCAACGCCTTCAACGCCGAGCTGATCGCGCGGCTTCGCGACACGTTCACTGCCCTCGGCGGCGACGCGTCCGTCCGGGTCGTCATCCTGGCGGGCGAGGGCAAGACGTTCTGCGGCGGGGCCGACGTGAACTGGATGCGCGGCTCGCTGGAGCTCGGCGAAGACGAGAACGTGCGCGACGCCGAGGCGATGTCCGACATGTATCGCGCGATCGACCGCTGTCCCAAGCCGGTGATCGCGCGCGTGCACGGCGCGGCGCTGGGCGGCGGCGCGGGCTTGTGCGCGGTCGCGGACGCGGTGGTGGCGCACGAAGAAGCGATCTTCGGCTTCACCGAGACCAAGCTCGGCATCATCCCCGCGGTGATCTCGCCGTTCGTGCTCGCGAAGATCGGCGTCTCGCACGCGCGGCGGCTGTTCCTCACCGGCGAGCGGTTCGACGCGCTGCGCGCGCAAGCGATCGGCCTCGTGCACGAAGTGGTGGGCGAAGACGCGCTCGACGGAACCGTCGACGCGATCGCCGAAGAGCTCGCGAGCGCCGGGCCGTCCGCGGTGGCCGCGGCGAAGGCGCTGATTCCCGCAGTGCGCGCGGCGTCGTACGACGAGTCGCGCGGCATCACCGCGCGCGCGATCGCCAAACAGCGCACGAGCGATGAAGGCCAAGAAGGTTTGCGCGCGTTCCTCGAGCGGCGCGCCGCGTCGTGGACCGCGCGATGATCCGCCGGCTGCTGATCGCCAACCGCGGCGAGATCGCGATCCGCATCGCGCGGGGCGCGCGCGAGATGGGCATCTCGCCCGTGGGCGTGTATTCCGACGCCGACGAGCACGCGCTGTTTCGCGAGGCGATGGACGCGTCGGTTCGCATCGGTCCGGGGCCGGCGAGCGAGTCGTATCTCGTCGGCGAGAAGATCGTCGCGGCTGCGAAGACGCTGCGCGCCGACGCGATTCATCCGGGATACGGCTTCTTGAGCGAGCGCGCGTCGTTCGCGCAGCTGGTCGTCGACGGCGGACTGATCTTCGTCGGGCCGACGCCCGACGCGATTGCCGCGATGGGATCGAAGATCGAAGCGAAGCGCCGCGTGCGCGAGTTCGGCGTGCCGGTCGTTCCGGGCTATGAAGGCGACGATCAAAGCGCCGAGCGCTTGCGCGCGGAAGCCGCGCGAATCGGCACGCCTCTGCTGATCAAAGCCAGCGCGGGCGGCGGCGGGCGCGGGATGCGCGTGGTGGACGATCTCGAACGGTTCGACGAGTCGCTCGCGAGCGCACGGCGTGAGGCGAAGGCGGCGTTCGGCGACGACGCCGTGCTATTGGAACGCTATCTGCGCCGCCCGCGCCACGTCGAGTTCCAGATCCTCGCCGACGCGCACGGCACGACCGTTCATCTCGGCGAGCGCGAGTGCTCCATCCAGCGCCGCCATCAGAAAGTGATCGAAGAGGCGCCCAGCGTAGCGCTGGATCCGGGGTTGCGCGCGCGCATGGGCGAGGCTGCCGTCAACGCCGCGCGCAGCGTGGGGTACACGAACGCCGGCACCGCGGAGTTCATGCTGGACGAAGACGGCGCGTTCTACTTCCTCGAGATGAACGCCCGCCTGCAGGTGGAGCATCCGGTGACGGAGCTCGTGTACGGCGTCGACCTGGTGCACGAGCAATTGCGCGTCGCGAACGGCGAGCGGCTGCGGTTCACGCAGGATCAGCTCGTGCCGCGCGGATGGGCGATCGAAGCGCGGCTGAACGCCGAAGATCCCGCGCACGACTTTCTGCCGCAGTCCGGAACGATCGCCGCCTTCGACGTGCCGCGCGCGCCGGGCGTGCGGCTCGACACCGGGTTTCGCGCCGGCAGCGAGGTGCCGGTGTTCTACGACTCGATGCTGGCGAAGATCATCGTATGGGGATCCGACCGCGCCGCGGCGATCGCTCGCATGGACGAGACGCTGCGCGAGACGATCGTGTCGGGTATTGCGACGAACCTGCCGCTGCTGCGCGCGATCGCCGGGGACGAAGCCTATCGCGCGGGCGACACGACGACGCGCTTTCTCGACGAGCGCATGCCGCTGTTCCGCCTGGGCGAGCCGCGCGTGGACGACGCGGCGAAGCGCCGCATCGCGGCGGTGATTCTCGCGCACGGCGACGGCTGGCGGCTCGCAGGCGTCGGTGTTCCGCTCGCGTTCGCGGTGGACGGCGCGGCCGTGCGCGCCCACGCAACGCACGACGGAACGAACTGGAACCTCACGGGTGACGTCACGGGCACGGTCGAGCCCGATGCGCGCGACGCGGCGTACGACGCGCACGGCGGCACCGTGGCGGTCGAAGGCCGCGCCGTCCGCTGGACGCTCCCGCCGCCGCCGAGCGCGGACGCCGAGCACGCCGCGCACGCCGCCGGATCGGGTGACGTCACCGCGCCGATGCCGGGAAAGATCATCAGCGTGAACGTCGAGTCCGGTGCAACGGTGGAGGAGCGCGCCCTGCTGGTGGTGCTCGAGGCGATGAAGATGGAGCACCGCATCGAAGCGCCGGTCGCCGGCACGGTGAAGGACGTGCGCGTCAAACCGGGCGAGCTCGTGAAGAGCGGCGCGACGCTGGTGACGATCGGCGCTGCGTGACCGGCTGATGCGCGTGATTCTTATTCCCGGCTGGAACGAGCAGTCCAAGGTGATGCGCACGTTCTCCGAGGGGCGCAACGGCAAGGACGGCCTGGCCGCGTTCGGGTTCGACTGCACGGTGTTCCCCGACGGCAACGAGACGCTGCGGGAGCGTATCGACCGCCTCGGCATGTTCCTCGACCGCCTACACGCCCGCGAGCCCGACGCATTTCCCGTCGCGACCGTCGGGTACAGCGCCGGCGGCTTGATCAACCGCGGTTTTCTCAAAGCGTATCCGCACCGCGCGCACGAGATCGCGGCGACGGTGCAGATCGCGGCGCCCAACGGCGGGCTGGTGACGAACTATGCCGTGGCAACGCTGCGGCTCGCGCGCATGCCGGTACACGTGCTGGCCGACATGGACGTGACGGCCCCGTTCATGACGTGGCTCAACGGAACGTCGGGCCATTGGGTGCCGGATCCCGATAATTCAAAGAAAAAGCGCTGGAAGCTGGACGGCCAGCCGTGGGTGATGCCGGACGGCCACCCGTTTCTGCACATCGGCGGCCGGATGCCCAAGTACCACCTGCAAAGCGACGGCGTGGTGATGATCGAGTCCGCCACGCTCGATGGCGCGATGCCGCTGGTGAGCATCGACCGCAACGAAGCGAACCACCTGAACCTCGGCGCGGTGTCCAACACGTTCGCGACGGTATTCCGCCGATTCGCACACGACGACGCAGTATGGCCACACGTCGTCGAGCTGACGGCGCGCTTCCTGCGCAAGGAGCCGTTGTCATGAACGATCCACTCCTAACGGCAGCAAAACTTCTAGCTCAAATACGGCGGAGGCCCAGAGGACGTCCGAGCAGCGCTCGTGTCGTACTCGGAACTGGGCGCAGCAGCCGAAAGGCTCTTAAGCGACGCGGTTCATTCCCCGGAGACAATAGGCGCTGTTCGTATGTACGTCGAACGCCCTTCCCTCATCATGGAAACACTGAGAGTCGAATGATCGACGTCGTCGTGGTGTACGATCGCTCAGGAGCGCGCGTTCTGGAGGAAATCGTCTACATTGACGACCCGGTCACCGCGTTCACGGTGCGGCTCGACCGCGAGCGGGCACATCGCGAGCAAAGTCACGTCGAAGTCGTCTTGGTGTCCGCTCGAAATATGGACGACCTCAAAATATCACATGCGCGCTATTTCGACCCGCAGTCCATTCGAGCGGATCGCCTGAAGGATATTTCCGAAGAGCTGGTACGCCGGGCCGCTTCGTAGCGATGCGCATTGCGATACGGACCGGCACGCTCTACGACGGCACCGCCGCCGCGCCGCGCACGAACGTCACGGTAGTCGTCGAGGACGGGCGTATCACCGAGATCGCCGGCAACGACCAGCACGCGGGCGCCGACCGTACGCTGGAGGCGCCGTCGGTCGTTCCCGGTTTGATCAACAGCCACGTTCACCTCGAGGTCAACGGCGAGCCGGACACCTCCACGTTTTTCCTCATTCGCACGCCGGTCGAACGCACGCTCGATGCCGCGCGCAACGCGCGGCTGGCGCTCGAAGCGGGCGTGACGACGGTGCGCGATCTGGGCGGCTCGGAGTCCAACGCGATCGCGTTGCGCGACGCGATCGCGCGCGGCGAGCACGTCGGTCCGACGATCATCCCCGCCGGCCGCGCGCTCTGCATGACCGGCGGCCACGGCGCATTCATCGGGCGCGAGACGGACGGCCCGTGGGATGCGCGCAAAGCGGTACGCGAGCAACGCAAAGCCGGCGCGACGTGCATCAAGCTGATCGCGACCGGCGGCGTGCTCACCAAAGGCGCGGTGCCGGGACAGGATCAGCTCACCGAGGAGGAGATGCACGCCGCGATCGTCGAGGCGCGCACGCACGGGATGCGCGTGGCGGCGCACGCGATCGGCACGAGCGGCATCAAGAACGCGCTGCGCGCCGGCGTCACCTCGATCGAGCACGGCCACCTGCTCGATGACGAGGCGATCGAGCTGTTCAAAGCCCGCGACGCGTATCTCGTGCCGACGCTGGCGGCGGTATGGCGCATCTTCGAGAACGTCGCGGGCGGCGCGCAGCCGGACTACGTCGTGCGCAAAGCGACGGAGATCTACCACCAAGCCGGCGACAACATCCGCAAGGCGTATCGCGCGGGCGTCAAGATCGCGGGCGGCTCCGATGCGGGCACGCCGTACAACCGGCACGAGGACTACGCGTACGAGGTCGAGCTGATGTCGACCGTGCTCGGGATGACGCCGCAGCAAGCGCTGACGGCCGCGACGTCGACCGCCGCGGAGCTCCTCGGCGTCGACACAGGCGTGCTGGCGCCCGGATGTCCGGCGGATCTGCTGCTCCTGAGCGGGGACGCGGGCCAGGACGTTCGCGCGCTGCGCGAGCCGCGCGTGGTGATCAAGGCCGGCACGATCGTGCACGAACGCGCATGACGTACGATACCGATGCGACCGAGGTGCGCCGCATCGTCACCGCGATCAACGAAGTGTGGCGCATCGAAGACCCGGATCGCATCGCGCCGTTGCTGGAACCGTTTTTCGCGGACGAGATGACGATCGCCGGCCCGGATCTGGCGCCGCTCGGCACGGGGCGTGACGCGGCGATCGCGAGCTACGCCGACTTCGCACGCGGCGCGACGATCACGGCGTTCGAGATGGACGAACCGGCCGTGCATGTGGCGGACGACACGGCCGTTGCGACGTACGGCTGGCGTATTCGCTACGCGATGGACCGTGTCGACTTCGACGAGAGCGGCCACGACGTGTTCGTGCTGCGTCGCGCAGGCGCGGGCTGGCTCGCCACCTGGCGCGCGATGCTGACCGGCTGAGCGGTGTGACGGATCTCCGCGGGCTCAAGGTCGCGGTGCTCGGCGCGATCTCGTGGCCGTCGCCGCCGCCGGGATACGGACCGTGGGAGCAGATCGCGTACAACGTCGCCCGCGGGATGGTCGCGCGCGGTCTCGACGTCACGCTGTTTGCGACGGCAAACTCCACGAGCCCCGGAAAGCTGGCCGCCGTCGTGCCGGTGGGCCTGAACGAAGATGCCGCGCTCAACGGCGAGGTATGGACGGAATTGCACGTGGCGTCGTGTTTCGCGCGCGCGCACGAGTTCGACCTCATCCACAACAACCTCGACTGGAAGCCGCTCCTCTACGCGCTCGCGGCGCCCGTGCTGCCGCCGGTCGTCACCACGGTTCACGGTTTCTCGTCACCGCAGATCCTCGGCCCGTACTACGCGGGCGCGTCGCGCTCGTTCTATTGCTCGATCAGCGATGCGGACCGCGACCCGGGTCTGTCGTATCTCGCGACCACCTACAACGGGATCGACACGGCGGAATGGACGTTCCGCGACCGGCCCGGTGACTATCTCGTGTTCTTCGCGCGGTTCCATCCGGAGAAAGGCGTGCACCTCGCCATCGAGATCGCGAAGCGCGCGGGCGTCCGTCTGAAGATGGCCGGGATTCCGCACGATGAAGCATACTTTCGCGAGCTGATCGAGCCGCATATCGACGGCGACGCGGTGCAGTTGCTCGGCCACGTGCGAGGCGCGGCGCGTGACGACGTCCTCGGCGGCGCGCTCGCGCTCGTGCATATGACCACGCGGCCGGAACGCTTCGGGCTCACGCTGATCGAAGCGATGGCGTGCGGCACGCCGGTGCTCGGCGCGCGGATGGGATCCATCCCGGAGATCGTCGTCGACGGCGTGACGGGCTTCCTCTGTGACGACGTCGCGGACGCGGTCCAAAAAGTTCCGCGCTTGGCGACGCTCGCCCGCAGCGCATGTCGCGAACACGTCGAATCGACGTTCTCGCTCGACCGCATGACCGAGCGCTACATCGACGCGTACGGCGAAGCGCTGCGCCTGCGCCACCCGCCGCCCCCGACCGGTGAGCAGCTGCGCTGGCGCCGGCACGACTGGTGGGACCGTCCCATGGCGTTCACCGACATCACGCCCAGGCCGACACACGCGGTGGAGAACGTCGACCTCGTGACCGGGACCAGCGAGCGCACGCGATGACCGCTCGCGCGCGCACACCCGTGCGTTAGTGCGTGGCCGAGCCCGTGGCCGGCGGAACGCCGTTGATGCTTGCGAGCAGCGCGTCGATCGCCACGACGATTTCTTTCGCGGCCGTGCGATACATCGACGGGCGGTGGTCGCCGCCCAGCGCGTTCGTGTCGTGAACCGCGTCCGGCTCGCCGCGCGTGCCCGGCGAATGTCCTTGCGACGGCGTCATCGTCTCGCTCTGCCAGTCGGCGACATTTTGCACGAGCGCGCGATGCGCTTGGAGCTCCGCGCGCGCTTCGTCCGTACGCTTGAGCGCGACGAGCGCGCGCGCCGCGACGACCGCGAACCCGGCGCTGCGCGTGTCGGCGTAGTGCTGCGCTTCGCGAAAGCCGTTCGACAGCTTGTCTTTCGAGCACCGCGCGTACGCGTCCACCGCAGCTTGCGAAACGTCGTAGATCTTCTGCGGCGGATCGTCGTTGCGCATCTTCCCGACGGCCATCACGTACTGCGTCGCCTCCGGACAGATCACGTCCGAGAACCCAGGCCCCGACGAGGCGGCGAACGCGGCGGACGAACCGCTCATGAGGAGCGCGACGGCGGCCGCGAGTGCGAGCGGATGTTTCATGGAAGACCTCATGGATGTTGTGGCGGTGATTGCTGTGCCTGGGGCCGCGCAATGTCGCGCGAAAGCCGGGATACTTCTTCGAGCGCGGCGTCCGCGGCCGCAACGATCTCGCGCGCGGATTGACGGTACATCGACGGCCGGTGGTCGGTGTCCGTCGTCACCTCGTGGCCGTTGACATCGGCGGATGTGAACGCGGTGGGCTCCGTCTGCCAGTCTACGACTTGCTGGGCGAGCGCGCGCCAGTGCTCGAGCTGCCGGCGCGCGTCGTCGAAGCGGCGGAGCGCGATCAGCGCGCGAGCCGCGACGACCGCGAAGCTGGCGCCGCGCGTGTCGGCGTAATGCTGCGCCTCGCGATAGCCGTTCGATAATTTGATCTTGGAACAGTGCTCGTACGCGTTGGCCGCAGCCTGCGCGACGTCGTAGACGCGCTGCGGCGGGTCGTCGTTGCGCGCGCGGCCGACCGCCATGACGTACTGCGTCGCTTCCGGGCAGATCGAGTCCTTGAACGTCTGCGCGACCGCTGGGCTGCCAAGCGGAATAGCAGCCAACGCAAGCGCCAGAGCGGCGATCACCGTTCGCACGAGCCAACCTTAACGCGCCGCAGGAAGGCCTCCTGTGCCCGGGGCCAACGCTTTACGGACCGGGCCTAGCGCGGCGCCCCCGGCGGCGGCGCGTTCATCGCGCGGCCGCCGCCCGATCGTCGATCCAGTGCAGCACGCTGCGCCCGCGCTCCGCCTTTACGAGCGCCTCGTCCACCGAGTCGCTCAGCACGGTGAAATGACCCATCTTGCGGCGCAGCGCCGCGTGCGCCTTGCCGTAGACGTGCAGCTTCAGATCGCGCTCGCGCAGGAGCTCGTCGAGCCCGCCCAGCGTGTCGCCCGCGCCTTCACCGAGGATGTTGGCCATGACGGCGGGCCGGAACTGGCGCGGTTCCACGAGCGGCAGCCCGCAGATCGCGCGAACGTGCATCTCGTACTGGCTGATCTGCGTGGCGTCGAGCGAGTAGTGCCCGCTGTTGTGCACGCGCGGCGCGATCTCGTTGACGAGCAGGTCGTCGCCGGCCTCGAAGAACTCGACGCAGAACGTGCCGACGATCTTCAACTGCTCGGCGATCGTGGTCGCGTACGCACGGGCCCGGACCGCGATGTCGCGCGGGACGCGGCCGGGGATGATCGTCGTCGCGAGCACGCCGTGATCGTGCTGGTTCTCGGAGACGGGGAACGCGACGATCTCGCCGTGCTCGTTGCGCGCCGCGATGATCGACAGCTCGCGGTCGAACGCGATCAGGCGTTCCCAAATGAGCGCGCGCCCTTTGGCCTCGCCCCACGCGCGGTCGACGTCTGCGCGCGATCTGACGACCCACTGTCCCTTGCCGTCGTAACCGCCCAGCGTGGTCTTGAGCACGCCGGGATAGCCGATCGTCGTTTCAGCGGCGTCCAGCTCGTCGTGCGAGCGCACCGGCCGGAAGTCCGCGGTCGGAATACCGCACTCGCGCACGAACGTCTTTTCGAAGATGCGCTCCTGCGTGATGCGCAGCGCGTTCGACCCGGGATGGACGATGCGCCGGTCCGCTTCCAGCGCGAGCACCGACTCGAGCGGAATGTTCTCGAACTCGTACGTCACGACGTCGGTGCGCGCGCCAAGTTCGCCGATCGCGCGCAAATCGTCGTACGCGGCGACGATCTGCTCGTCCGCCACCTGCCCGCACGGCGAATCAGGCAACGGCTCGAGCGTGACGACCCGAAACCCCATTCTCTTGGCCTCGAGCGTGAGCATCCGCCCAAGCTGCCCGCCGCCGAGAATCCCGATGGTGCGAATCACAGCTCGATCGACTCGATCTCTAGCGCGATCCGCGCGGCGCGCTCGTCGAGCGCGCGCGCAAGACCGGCATCCTGCAACGCGATGATGCGCGCGGCGAACAGCGCCGCGTTCGCCGCGCCGCCGATCGCCATGGTCGCGACCGGCACGCCGGCGGGCATTTGCGCAATGGACAGCAGCGAGTCCAGTCCGTTGAGCGCTTTCGACTGCACCGGAACGCCGATCACCGGGAGGTTCGTCTTCGTCGCGACCATGCCGGGAAGATGCGCCGCACCGCCGGCGCCCGCGATGATCACCTCTATGCCACGCGACTTCGCCTCGCTTGCGTACTGGAACATCAAGTCCGGCGTGCGGTGCGCTGAGACGACGCGCAGCTCGAACGGGATGCCGAGCTCCTGCAGCGTCGTCGCGGCGGCGCGCATCGTCTCCAGATCGGACGTCGAGCCCATGATGATCCCGACTCGGGGCGTAACGCTCATCGCCCCCGGCGTTCGGTCCGCCCGCAAAACCGCCCTCGGTCCAGGCAAACCCCGGACCTGCCGCTCGCTCGTCGTGAAGGGCTCGCACCGCCGCGGGGGTACGCTTCGGGCGTGCGCTTCTCGGTGGGGATCAACTACTGGCCGCGGCGCAGCGCCATGGCGATGTGGCGGCGCTTCGATGCCGGGGAGATTCGCGAGGATTTTCAGCGGATCGCCGGGCTCGGGCTCGACGCCGTGCGCTTCTTCTTGCGCTGGGACGATTTTCAGCCGCGCGCCGATGCGATGGAGCCCGTGATGCTCGCGCGGCTCGAAGCCGTCGCGGACATCGCCGCGGAGGCGGGTTTGCAGACCATGCCGACGCTGTTCACCGGGCACATGAGCGGGGTCAACTGGCTGCCCGAATGGACGCTCGATCCGAACACGCCGCACGGGCGCTTTCGCACGATCGCGGGCGAGCGCGAGTCGCCGTACGGAATCGGCGACTTCTACACCGGGGCGCTGCTCGATGCGCAGGTGGTGTTCGCGCGCGCGGTCGGTGAGCGGCTGCGCGCGCATCCGGCCGTGCTCGCGTGGGATCTCGGCAACGAGTTCAGCAACTTGCGCGAGCCCGCGAACGAGTACGAAGCGGCGGAATGGAGCCGGCGGCTCACCAAGGCGCTCGAAGAAACGTCCGGGATTCCGGTGACGGCAGGAACGCACGGCGAGGATCTCTCGCGCGACCGCAGCATCCGCATGTCGATGCTCTGCACGCCGTACGCGTTCGCGACGATGCACGGCTACACGGTGTACAGCTGGTTCTCGCGCAATCGTCTCGATCCCGAGGTCGTGCCGTTTCTCGCTTATCTCGCGGCGGGGTTCTCGCACAAGCCCGTGCTGTTCAGCGAGTTCGGAAACCCCGCATGTCCGCCGCACAAACGCTCGCCGTACGAACGGGTCGCGCTGCCCGACGAGCCGCCCAATCCCACGATCTCGCCGGACGATCCGCTCTACGCGCCGTACGCGTGTCTCACCGAGGACGAGATGGCGTCGTATTGCACGAACGTGCTCGAACGGCTGCACGCGGATGGCCGATTGGGCGCGTACTGGTGGTGCTGGGCCGACTATGCGGACGAACTGCGCGGCGAGCCGCCGTTCGACCGCGCGCCGCACGAGCTCTCGTTCGGAATCGTGCGCAGCGACGGCAGCGAGAAGCCGGTCGCAGCGGCGCTCGCCGCGTTCGCGCGCGAGCGGCGCACGGTACTGGCGCCGCACGACATTCCCGTGATCGCGGACGCCTACTACTACCGCACGCTGCCCGCGAGCACGAAGACGCTTTACGACGCGTTTCTCGGTTCCGTCGAGGAACGCCGCGGCGGCGCGCGGTAAGCCGCACCGATGCGCGAGAATGCACTCAAGCGCCGGCTGGCGGCCGGTGAAACGGTCCTTGGCGCCTGGCTGTCGCTTCCCGACGCGCTCGCCGCCGAAGCGATGGCGCAGCTCGGGTGGGACTGGCTGCTCGTCGACATGGAGCACGGGCCCGCGGCGCTCCATGAGGCCGTCGCGATGCTCACCGCGATCCGCACGACCGGCGTGACGACGTTCGTGCGCCCGGCGTGGAACGAATCGTCGCAAATCCAGCGCGTGCTCGACCTCGGCTGGATGGGCGTCGTGGTGCCCGTCGTGGACACCGCTGACGATGCGCGCAAAGTCGTGCGCGACGCACGTTTCTCGCCGCTGGGAGAACGCAGCCGCGGCGGCGTTCGCATCGGGTACGCGTTCAGCACTACGCCGGCGACGTACTTCGAGCGCGCGAACGACGAGGTGCTGGTCCTCGTGCAAGTCGAGACCGAAACCGCAGTGTCGAACCTCGACGCGATCCTCGCGGTCGACGGCATCGACGGCGTGTTCGTGGGACCCAACGATCTCGCGGGTTCGGCGGGCAAGCGGTGGCCGGACGTGTGGGATCGCGACGACGCGTACATGGGGTCGATCCGGCGCGTCGCCGACGCGACGAACGGCGCGCGCAAGATCACGGGCATCCTCGCGCGCGACACCGCGATGGCGCAGCAAGTCGCCGCGATGGGCTACCGCTTCATCGGCATCTCGAGCGACGTGAACTACATGACCGGAGCGGCGAAACGCGCGCTGGACGAGGCGCGCGCGAGCTTGGCGCGATGAGCGTCATCGTCATCACCGGCGCGTCGAGCGGGATCGGTCGTGCGCTCGCGCTGCGCGCCGCGCGCGCCGGGTACGACGTGGTCGCGATCGGCCGCAACAGCACCGCGCTCGACTCCCTCGCGGCGCACGTTCGCGGCGAGAACGCACGCATCACGACCGGCGTGTTCGACGTTTCCGATCCCGCGAACGCGCGCGCGATCGTGGACCTCGCGCGGCGCGCGTTCGGACGCATCGACGTGCTCGTGAACAACGCCGGCCACGTCGCGGTGGGGCCGCTTTCGCAGCAGAGCGACGCCGCACTGCGGGCGCAGTTCGGCACGCACGTCATCGGCCCGGTCGCGCTCGTGCGCGAGGCGCTGGCGATGCTGCGCACGTCGCACGGCCACGTGTTCATGCTCGGCAGCGGCGTCGCGCGCGTGCCCGTACCCGGCCTCGGCGCGTATCCGCCGTCGAAAGCCGCGACGCGCTCCGCGACGTCCATCTTGCGCAGCGAGCTCAAACCCGACGGCATCGCAGTAACCTACGTCGACCCGGGCGCGGTCGACACCGCATTCATGTCGCGCGCGGGAATGCCGGGCGCACCGCCCGCGATTCTCGCAGCGCCCGAAGACGTCGCGCGCAAGATTCTGCTCGCGGTCGCCACGCGCCCGCGCGTGGTCAACGCGGTCCCCTGGCAGACCGCATTCGTCGCGCTCGCCG
Organism: Vulcanimicrobiota bacterium; assembly: GCA_034666325.1. Classification (GTDB taxonomy): domain Bacteria; phylum Vulcanimicrobiota; class Vulcanimicrobiia; order Vulcanimicrobiales; family Vulcanimicrobiaceae; genus Vulcanimicrobium. The sequence goes on along the minus strand of JAXDMB010000448.1, from coordinate 2,613 downwards.
AGTTCTTCCCAACCATCACGGACTTCATCATTGAACGCAATCCCGCACTTGTCGGCACACAAGACGTCACACCGCCGCAGCCGGTAATCGGGTCGGCGGCCGCGCCGGCGCTGACGACCACGCCGGCGAAACCATCAGCAATGCCGGAACCGCATCCAAATGCGGCGGCCGAGACGTTCGAGACGCAGCCGGCCGCGACCGTCTCGCCTCGACTCGGCGACGGTGCGAACGCACCGCCCGACGATCTCGACGAATACGCGTCGAGCGACGAAGGCGAAGCGGCCTTGCATCCAGGCGGCGAATCGGGCGCGCAGACATTCGACGATGCCCTCGAGCCGGTGCGGCGGCGAATGGAGCGCGTCAAGCTGAGCGAGGACTTCGTGCGCGGGCTGCTGCGCGAAGAAAACCTGCTCGATCCGCACGAGGTCGCGTTGCGGTGGGCCGGGATGCCGAACAAGAACGAGCGCGCGGCGACGAACGAAGTGCTCGACGCGCTCGCGAGCGGCGGCTTTCTGGAACGCGACGGCGAGCGCTATCGCGTGCTGCGCGGCCCGGACTGATGCGCGGTCCGCCGTGACGCCGCGAGAGCTCGCCGAGCTGCGCGTGCGGCTCGCCGGACATTTGCGCGCGCGCGGAGACGTGCGCACCGAGCGCGTCGCAGCCGCGTTCGAACGCGTCCCACGCCACCTCTTCGTGCCGGACGTTCCGATCGAAGAAGCCTACGCCGACCGCTCCATCGCGATCAAGCTCGCGGACGGCGTCCCGATCAGCTCCTCCTCGCAACCCGCCATCATGGCGGAGATGCTCGAGATGCTCGCCGTGCGCGAAGGCAATCGCGTGCTGGAGATCGGCGCGGGCAGCGGCTACAACGCCGCGCTGCTGTCGGAGCTCGCCGGCCGATCCGGGTTCGTCGAGACGCTCGACATCGAAGATGATCTCGTCGCCGCTGCACGCCGCCGGCTCGACGAAGCCGGCTACCACCGCGTGCGCACGCTTCGCGCGGACGGCGCGAACGGCGATCCGGACGGCGCACAGTTCGACGCGGTGATCGCATCGGTCGGCGTGGAGCGCATCCCGCCGGCATGGATCGCGCAATTGCGAACCGGCGGCCGTCTCGTCGCGCCGCTGACGATCCGCTCGATGCAAAAAGTCGTCGCGTTCGAGCGCACCGAACGCGGCCTGGAAAGCGTCGCGATCGTCGACGCAGGCTTCATGATGCTGCGCGGCCCGTTCGCCACCGCGGACAGCGTCGTGATCACGCTCGGCGAACCGGGCATCACGTTGCGCGTCCTCACCGAGCACGCATCCGCCGTGAACGCTGACGCGATCGCGCGAGCGCTCCGGGAGACGTCACACGACACGCAGCCCGCGCGGCGCGTCCGGCTCGAAGACGTGTGGAACGGTTTTTCGGTATGGCTCGCGCTGCACGACGACGCACTGTGCCGGCTCACCGCGCACGGAGCGAGCGCACAGCTCGGTATCGTACCCGGCCTCGTCCCAGGCGGCGAGTCGCTCTACGGCTACGCCGCGACGTTCGGAATCTGCACGAGCAATGAGCTGGTTCTCTTCGCGCCGCGCAGCGGGCAGGACGTCGTGCTGCGCCATTTCGGCGAGAACGGCGGCGGGCTCGCGCGCCTGCAGTCCGCGATCGAAGCATGGGACGACGCCGGCCGCCCGGGCAACGCGCAGCTCCGTATTTCCGTCGACGTCGCCGGGACATCGCGCGCCCGCGTCTCGGCGCGGCCCAAACCCTAGCACCGTTCCGGCGCTCGATCGTTCGCGCAAGCGCGCGCCGTGCTACCAGTACGCGACGTCCTTTTGCTTGGTGTCCTGCCACTTGCCGAAGACGTCCGGGTGCGCGGCGAACTGATGCTCAAGGTCCAGGATGCGCGCGTCGTCCACCGGGTGGTCGCGCAGCCAGTAGTTCTGGCCTGCGCCGTACGTCTCGGTCATGATCTGGAAGAACCACACCAGGCCGTAGGGATTGAACTGGCCGGTCGCCGCCATGATGCGCGCGCCCTCTTCGTCGGCCTGCGCCTCGATGTGGCGCGACTGCGCGGCGTCGCTGCCCGCGACCGCGTACTGCGAGCCGTAGTCGATCGCGGCGCCGGCGAGCGGCCCGAGCACGATTTGCGCGAGGATCGAGCCGATGGACGCGGCCGTGCTCTTCTTTTGCAGCGCCGCCATCCGCTGGGCCACGTGGTGGAGCACCATGTGGCCGGTCTCGTGCGCGAGCACTCCGGCCAGCTCGTCCTTGTTCTTCGCCAGGCGCAGCAGCGGCTCGTTGACGTAGATGTTCCCGCCCGGGACCGCGAACGCGTTGGCCGCGTCGCCGCGCACGATGTAGTAGCGGATCGGATAGGGATACCGCGAGGCGGTCGTCTGCGAGATCACGGAGCCGATCTCGTTGAGATGCTCGTAGAACTGTGAGTCGAAGAGGATCTCGCCGTCCTCGCGGAGCTGGGCGAACACTTCGCGGCCGACGGCGGCCTCGTCGATCGCGGCCAGGGCCGGCACGGCATGGAGCAACTGCGTGGCGCCCACGGTCGCGATGAGACTGCGGATGAACGCCGTGCGTTCCATCGTACGTATTCCCTCGGAAAGGTTGCGGTT